>JAYEIA010000119.1:0-11546 GCA_034659855.1 Bacteroidota bacterium | reverse complement strand
AAACCACATAGTGTCATTTTGAAGTGCTTCTATACCTACTTTTTTGCCATCATTAAATCTTTTTAAAAGCTCTAACACTCTTGCTTGTGGGTTTGTTGCCATTGTACCTATCCTAATTAATATGCAGAGCATCAGGCAACCACGAAAAGGTTACATTTTCAAAAGTTCCGGGAAATTCTTCTTCAAAAGTCCAACTATAGGCAATATTCCCATAATCGGCAGATGTTGCGGCGGCGGCATCCATGGAGAATTCACAATTGATTGCCGAAGAAAAACTAATAGTCAGGGGTGCAGAATATGAGCTTGTTCCAATGGGAATGGTCTCGGTAATTCCGCCTCCTTCGGGAAAATATGAAATTACGCCCTGTTGATCTGCAGCAAGGTACGAATTCAGAATGCTATTTTCTATTGAAAAATCATTCACAAAAACGGTATCGTTTCCAAGATGTAATATTCCGGTAAATATTTTTAAATAATTTATATCTACGGTCTGGTCAAGAAAAACGCCCGAAGAATTATCAATGATTAATGAATCCAAGTAAACAGGCATTTCCGGCGTTCCCCCCAATATTCCGGTATTTTGCTCTGCCGATCCATTATATACGATATCTACATCAAGGGAAATTGAAGCGGCCGGAATACTTCCGTTCAAACCCATAGGGTGAGCTGTGATGACTCTTGCTCCGGCATCTAAGTTGAAGTGTGTGTATTCATCACCACTTGCTAATACATTATTTTTACAATTTATTTCACCGGCGATATTGATTTCAATATTAAACGCTTGCGTGGTATTTACAGACATATTTCTGTTTAATTCCAGAGAACTTGGGTCTGTCAGCAGATTTGTTCCAAATTCACTTTTTATGGTGAGAAGAATGTCTTGGGTTCCGGAAATTACATTGTGTCCGCCGGTGAATTGAATGGTTCCGGCTTGTAAATGAATGGAGCCTGCATTACTGATTAAGCCGCCGTTATTAATAAAAATATCATCCCATTCTGTCCCTTCAAAAACAATGTCGCCTCCGTAATTTTCCAATTGATGAAATTCAAACGAAAGATAATCGTCGGTATTTCCGGACGGTATAACTACCGGAGTAGCTGCATGGTTTATAATATTTCCATAGGTAAATCCCGAAAATTGAACGGCAGAACCGTCTCCGGTCATAATTAAGTAATTACTTTCGGGATGAAAAACACATATCGGGTTCATTGGATCGTTTCCCATGGGCGATTGGCCGCCATGGTGCAAGTAAGATGAGCCGGCCATAAATAATATGGATTCGGTTCTATTGATGTCGTTCCCAAAGGGGTGGTCGGTAAGGTTTATTCCGGCTTCAAAAACTGCATTCTGATGAAAATGTATGGCCTCAGCCAGCGTACTATTAGAGAGCAATTGGTGGTTTCCGTTATCATATCTCCATTCCCCGTATATATCTGCTTGTTCAACTGCGATTTGAGTTTGAATATTTTGCAGTACCTGAAACCCGGCGCCTTGTTCGATCTGAATATCTCCAAAAAGAATAATCAAATCAGTGGTAGATTGAAATTCAACTTGAGCATTTCCCCTGATTATCATTTGAAAAAAACTTATTGAAGGAACTTGTTGTATAATTAATAAATCTTCAAAATTCTCAAATATAATTATATCGCCTGCAGTCGGGCTAATGCCGGTATTCCAGTTTGTGGCATTTCCAAACATACCACCTTCGGTGTTTGTCCAAATATGGGTAGTTTGAGAAAAAATACTTTGAACAGAAAATAAGAATAGTATTAAAAGATAGATACGTTTATTCATAATCGAAAGTTTTCACCTAAAAAAACAGCCATATCGCTATTGTACGCAAATAATATGGAAATGGTTACATTCTTAAAGTTTTTTCTAATAATGAAGCTGTTTTTTTTCCTTAATTTTATTTATGCTCATTAACCTTTACGAGGTTTGATTGTGCCTTAGCTATAAGTTTATTCTTGTCGTTAAATATTTTACATTCTGCATTTATCACCGTGTTCCCGTTTCGTATAATCTCTGACACGGCCGTTATGGTGTCATTTTGTTTTGCAGGGCGTAAAAACTCTGTATTCAGATTAACCGATACAAAATGACTTGGTTTCTCCAGCATGGCAACTGCTGCTCCTATCATCTCATCACAAATAAGAGCCATGGCTCCGCCGTGCAGCATTTTTGCCGGGTTGGTCATTTCGTGCCGGACCTTTATTTCTGCTTTCATCCGACCTTCTTCTATTTCAAGAAGTTTGCCGCCAAGCCAATTGCCGACTTCTGAGGGAGAGTTTTTAATGATATGGCCTTCTTGTTGTTTGAAAAATTTTACGGTACTATTCATGTTATTATTTTGTGTCAGTAAAAAATTATCCGGAAACAGAGTCTGTCTCCGGATGATAAGATTTTGATAAATTAAAAAATGCGAATTCTAAACAAAAGGTAACTTCACAATGACTGCTTTAACTGTTTTTTTACGAATTTTTATAAATATTTCAGTTCCGACCTTAGTAAACCCCGTTTTGAGGTATCCCATACCAATGCCTTTTTTCAGTATTGGAGACATTGTTCCTGAGGTTACACGCCCGATGAGGTCTTCGTCAGAATTTACAATTTCATAATCCTTACGAGGTATTCCTCTGCCCTCCAGAATAAAACCTTTCAGCCGTTTTTGAATGCCTATGGTTTTCTCTTTTTCTAACTCATCTTTGTTGATAAAGTCATTTCCGTCGGTAAATTTTGTAATCCATCCCAAACCGGCTTCCAACGGGGAGGTTGTATCATCAATATCATTGCCGTAAAGAGCAAAACCTTTTTCAAGTCTTAAGGTATCCCTTGCGGCTAATCCTGCCGGTTTTATGTCAAATTCCTTTCCGGCTTCAAAAACGGCTTCCCATAGTTTTCCGGCGTCATCATTGTACACATACAGTTCAAAGCCTCCTGCACCGGTATATCCGGTTGCCGAAATAATGACTTCATCAATTCCGGCCATGGAGCCGGTAACAAAGTTATAATACTTGATTTCCGATAAATTGATATCGGTAAGTTTCTGCAATACTTTGGTGGCTTGAGGCCCTTGCACGGCAATTTGTGCTGTCTTTTCCGAACCGTTTTCCAATTCGGCTCCTTCGCTATTTTGTTTATTCACCCATGCCCAATCTTTCTCAATGTTTGATGCATTGACAACCAGTAAATATTTTTCTTTTTCGTAATGATAAACCAGCAAATCGTCAACGATACCTCCTTCTTGGTTTGGCAAACAACTGTATTGTATTTTTCCCGGAGATAATTTAGAAACATCGTTGGAGGTAATTCTTTGTACCAACTCAAAAGCTTTGGGGCCCTTTATCCAAAATTCACCCATGTGCGATACATCAAATACGCCCACATTGTTTCTCACGTTGAGATGCTCATCATTGACACCAAAATATTCTACAGGCATTTCATAGCCTGCAAACTCTACCATTTTTCCGCCCAGTTGTTTGTGGAATTTATTGAATGCTGTAATTTTCATGTTATGTTATTTTATAGGATTAATTCAAAAGTAGCAGCAGCAAAGACTCCTCATTCTGAATGTAAGCTGATAATTCTGAATATCAGTCTTATTTTTCTGCGAATATAACAAAAAAACCGCACCTTAAAGGGTGCGGCCTATTGTTATAAATCATTTTTGATTAAACTAACTTTTCAAGTAAGTCAACAACTCTTGCTGAATAGCCCCACTCATTATCATACCAAGACAGGATTTTTACCATCTTACCTTGTACCATTGTTGCCTGAGCATCAAAAATTGATGAATGATAATTGTGAATAATATCAACGGATACAATGGGGTCTTCCGTGTATTCAAGAATTCCTTTCATTTCTCCTTCTGCTGCCTTCTTCATTGCTGCATTTATTTCTTCTACAGTAACTTCTTTGTCAAGATAGGCAACTAAATCAACTAATGAGCCGGTTGGTGTTGGAACTCGAGTAGCCATTCCGTTAAGTTTTCCGTTTAATTCAGGAATTACTTTACCGGCAGCAATTGCAGCCCCTGTACTTGTGGGTATCATAGAAACCGCTGCTGAACGAGCTCTTCTGAGGTCGCTGTGAGGCGCATCTAATATTTGTTGGTCGCTGGTGTAGGAGTGGATGGTGTTGATTAAACCTGTTTCAATGCCGAAGTTATCATTCAATACTTTGGCTACGGGAGCCAGACAGTTTGTTGTGCATGATGCATTGGAGACGCAGGTGTCTTCGTCTTGCAAGTCATCATTGTTTACACCTAAAACAACCATTCGGTCAATTTCATCTTTTGCCGGTACGGTAAGGATTACTTTCTTAGCTCCGTTTTTGAGGTGGTCACCGTATCCGCCTTTTTCGCTTTCTCTTACTCTGAATACTCCTGTAGCTTCAACAACCACATCAGGCGTTACAGCCCAAGGTATGTCGGCCGGATTTCTTTCTTCTGTAACAGAAGTGTGGTTTCCGTTAACTATTATACCTTTGTCGTCGTACTCAACAGTTCCCGGGAATTGTCCCTGGGTTGAGTCATATTTCAATAGGTGTGCCAGAACTTTATTGTCAGTAAGATCATTGATTCCAACAATTTCGTGATCTGTTTTTTCGAGAATAATTTTAAAAACGTTTCTTCCGATTCGTCCAAAACCATTAATTCCAACTTTTACTTTTGCCATTGTTTTATGTTTTATAAAATGAATAATCAATTACAAAATTTACTACAAATTTAATAATAATAATCAATTTCAAAACTGATTGTTATCATTAAACTGAAAAACAATGACATGCAAACGTTTTCGGAATGAAAATTTCTTGAATTAATTCCGTTTTATAATAAAAACAGCGAAAATTATTTTTCTAAATCGTCAACCTTTTCGGGAATATGTTTTTTAACAACCTCCAAAATTGTTTTTCCGGTAAAGGGTTTGTTTATAAAATCATTGCAGCCTTGTTTTTGGGTAAAATCTTTATCGTAGGTGTAAGCAAAGGCCGTTTGAGCAATAATAACAACATCTTTATTGAATTCACGAATAGCTTTTGTTGCATCCAACCCATTGATGAGCGGCATCTGTATGTCCATGAATATCAGGTCAATATCGGAAAATCGCTCGATCAAATCAATGACTTGCTTTCCGTCATCAGCATAGAGTATGACGCTGTTTGTTCCTTTGAAAATTTTCGAAAAAATGGTTTGGTTCAATTTTTCGTCGTCGGCTATTATTATTTTTAACATCAGTTGCTTTTTATACAAACATATGAAAATTCATGCTCATGAAGAACGGTATTATTTTAGAATTTGATGAATGAATCTTTCGGCAAGATGAATGTTTAAAATAAGTGGGAACAGAATGCCGAAAAGGGCTCCCACAAAGTGTGCATCGTGTGCTATTCTGCTGTTGCCGCGCTTTGTCATAATATATGAGTAGATTAAATAGCCAACCCCTAATACATAGGCCGGAATGTCAAAAAACGGCAATAAAATAAACCGAAGCTTTTGAGCAGGAGCAAATAAAATTGCTGAAAATACAACGGCAGATACAGCACCTGAGGCACCAACGGCATTATATGAGGCATCGTTTTTTCTTTTGATTAAAGCCGGTAAGCTTGCCAAAGGCAGAGCCATTACATACATTAAGACATATAAGAATTTTCCGTACCGAGCCCATTCGCCCATAACCACCGGAGCAGAGAAAAATAGCTCAACAGCTCTTCCAAACTCCCACAGAACATACATATTTACACCCAAATGCAGCCAACCGGAATGTATCAACCCATGAGAAAATAATCGGCTGTATTCTTTTTTCTTATTCACCATGTACGGGTTAAATTTCAATCGGTGAAACAGTTCTTTGTTGTCCATGGCAACAATACTTACAATAACTGTAACTACAACCAAAAATAATGTATTGGTCAGCTCTAATTGTGAAAACATACGTTCGGAATATTCTTTTCAGGGTGCAAAATTAATAAATTATTGTTGAGTACAGTCTAAAAAGCTTTAGCAATAGATTTTCAGCAATTTTTCACCCCAATACTAAAGGGAGAAGTCGCTAAAAATCAGTACTCCCTTTTAGGGTCCGGGGGGTGAATACTGATTTTCAGATTGTACTCTAAGACCTTTTTAGGCCGGACTCATTGTTTAGTCAAAACGTTGCATTTGTAACTTGAATTCAGCTTTCGGTTACCTTAATTTGACCAAATAAGAGCAGCAGCACCAATTACGGCAGCTTGCCCGTCTTTTAGCTCGGAGGGTAATATCTTGACTTTATTTTTATAAATACTTAACAGGTTTTGCTCCATGTACTGTTTGGTGGGAACCAACAACAGGTCTTCTGCCTTTGCCAATCCTCCGAAAAGAAAAATAGCCTCGGGGCCGGTGTAAGCCACTGAATCTGCTAAAGATTGTCCTAATATTCGGGCTGTATAATCAAATATTTTAAGGGCAGTAGGGTCGCCCAATTTTGCTTCATCATATATTTGCTTTGATGTTAATTCTTTGGAGTTGTACTTTCTCAGGGAGCTTTGGCACGCATCATTTTCGAGGTACTCTCGGGCCGTTTTTACAATTCCGGAAGCTGAAGCATAAGTCTCCAAACATCCCCTTCTTCCGCAACCGCATAGTCGTCCGTTTCGGACAGCAATGGTATGGCCAATTTCACCGGCAAAACCGGCATGGCCGTACACTATGTTTCCGTTGGAAACAATACCGCTGCCCAATCCTGTCCCAAGGGTAATAAAAATAAAATCATTCATTTTTTGCGCCCCGCCGTATTTCATTTCTCCGAGAGCGGCCGCATTGGCATCATTGGTAATCTTAACAGGAACGTCAAAATGGCTGTTCAGCAGCTCGGACAAAGGTACTACGCCCTTCCAATCTAAGTTTGGAGCAAACTCAATATTTCCGGTATGGATATTTCCGTTTGGAGCTCCTACTCCAATTCCGATCAAATCAACATCATTTTCAAAAGCATTCAAACGTTCTTTTATCTTTCCGGACAGCCTTGCGATATATTCCGAAACATCGGTATAACCTTTTGTCGGTATTTTTCCTTCAACCAAAACATTGCCTGACCGGGTTACAATACCAAAAACTGTGTTTGTCCCTCCGATATCAATTCCAATAACTACTGTTTTCATATATTTAACACCTTAATTATAATCCGGATTATTACAGATATTTAATACAAAATTTTAAAAAGTAATTCCCGCAACAAATCGGCATGACTTGTACTTACATTTTGCCAGCCTTTGGATTTCATGTCATATTCTCGCAGATATGAAATAATTCGAACCGTTTTGGCTATGGAATAATTGCCGGCTGCTTTTTGGTAATCTTTAACAAAAAACGGATGTACTTTTAATTCTGCAGCCACATTGTTCTTGCTTTTATCCGCAAGATAATGGTAGGACAGTATTTTGGCAAAGAAAAAGTATAAGGATGTAATGGTTACTACCAATGGATTATTGTTAGGATTGGCGGCAAAATGATTGATGATACGATTGGCTTTCTTTCTGTTTTTGTTCCTTATGGCATCCTGCAGTTCAAAATTATTGTAGTCTTTGCTTATGCCAATATTCTCTTCGATATGTTTCGCCGTAATTTCGGTATTTTCGGGCAGAACAAGAATCATTTTATCCAATTCATTCTTTATTTTCCCTAATTCGGTTCCCAAAAACTCCGTAAGTAACTGACTCGCTTTGGGGGCAATTTTAAAATTATGCGTTTTGAGGTATTGATTTATCCACGCCGGTACCTGATTGTCATATAATTTTTTGGACTCAAATATGACGGCATTTTTCTTCAGAACTTTGAAAAATTTCTTTCGCTTATCCGGTTTTTTATGTTTAAAATTCAATACCAATATTGTTGATTCCAAAGGCTTCTCGGCATAAAAAATCAACTTATTAATGTTTCGCAAGTGCTGAGCTTCTTTTACTATCAATACCTGATGGTTGGCCATCATGGGATATCGTCTGGCGGCATTATCAATAGCTTCTGCCGTTGTGTCTTTGCCGTACATTACCGTTTGATTAAACGCTTTCTCCGATTCAGACAACACATTTTTGGCAATATAATTTGAAATTTCATCTATATAATAAGGTTCGTCTCCATGCAAAAAGTATATGGGGCGATATATTTTTTTCTTTAGTTCAGAAATTATTTTTTTATAATCCATTCTGTTTATTTTTATTTCCCGGGTCAAAAGAATACTGCTTTATACAATACCTTCTCTCAAAATATCATGCAAATGCACAATGCCTTTATATTTACCTTTCTCGGTAACAATGAGTTGTGTAATGTCGTTGTTTTTCATCAAGACAAGAGCATCAACGGCTGTGGTTCCTGTTTTTACAGTTTTCGGATTGGTCGACAAAACATCAGATGCCCTTACCTCCAATGGATTAAGTCCGGCTTGCAACATTCTTCTTAAATCACCATCTGTAATAATTCCTAATATTTTATTGTCGGAGTTTACGACAACAGTTGCCCCCAAGCGTTTCGAGGAAATCTCCGGAATAACATCCTTCATCAGATCATCGGGCTTGGATTTCGGCGTTTCATTATTTACATACAAGTCATCTACTCGGAGGTATAATCTTTTTCCGAGAGCTCCTCCCGGGTGATATTTTGCAAAATCCTTTGTTGTAAAATTACGATATTCCAAAAGTGAAACGGCCAGAGCATCTCCCATAACAAGTTGTGCTGTAGTGCTTGATGTGGGTGCCAAATTGTTGGGGCAGGCTTCTTTCTCCACATGAGCATGAAGAATAAAATCTGAATTACGCCCCAAATAGGAGTCCCGATCAGAGGTTATTGCCACAACCTTATTGCCCGACTGCTTGATTAAGGGAATAAGAACTTTTATTTCGGGAGTATTGCCGCTTTTGGAAAGGCAGAGTACAACATCGTTTTCACGAATAATACCTAAATCCCCGTGAATAGCATCGGCTGCATGCATGAAAATTGAAGGGGTGCCGGTAGAATTTAAAGTTGATGTAATTTTTTGAGCAATAATTGCACTTTTGCCAATACCGGTTAATATGGCTCGGCCCTCACTGTGATAAATTAATTTTACGACCCGGGAAAAATCATTGTCCATAAATTTGACCAATCGCTTGACGGCTTTATATTCCTGTATGATGGTATTTTTACCAATCTCTAGTATTTCTTTGTTTGACTTCACAATTATTTGTAAAACATTTTTGATGTATAAAAACTATTACTATCTTAGCTTACAAATGTAAAAAATAATATTCGGATATGCTTATTGTTTTTACCTAAATTGAGCAATTATGAACAAATAGAGGTGCTAATGTTTTGAGGACAAAAGCTTTACAAAAAAATTGAGTACACCCAATTGGTGCATGATGTTTTTTTGTAATGTCTTTTGGCTCAACGGCGAAGCCCTCATAAACACTTTATTAAATTATTCAAAATTAGTGAATAAAAGATTGGTGCTTATCGAAGTTCATAATCGCTCATTTTAGGTTTTAGACAGGACTGTTTTTTATATTTCAGAGAAGAGCATAATTGCAATATTTTAGGTTTTGGGGGACAGAAAAAAGAATTGTAATGAATGGTCCAGGACATAATAGTTGATTGAGGTGACTAGGGAACGGAAAGAAAATAACTTTGCCTACGCTGTTATAATTTATTTCGTATTTGGTTCTAACGGAAGATGTCGTTTCAGATTTTTCATTTTTCAGTCAATCAATGAAAATGTTTTATAATGAGAAAAAACATAATAATTAGAGCGTTTATTATTTTTTTTAATAACTTTAACTAATTGATTAATATTTTTTCAATTCAAAAAATTACACACATTGGTAATGAGGCTTTTGAAAAGATATTAAGGAAATTCGAGTAACAATTAATATATATTACTGCATTTTCAGTAGAATTTAATTTGGTTCATGGAAGTAACAGACAAAAGAATTGACGAAGTTTTACAAAAGTATTTTGGCTTTTCCGGTTTTAAAGGAGACCAAAAGAAAATTATTAAAAATGTCTTAAAGGGCCGAGACTCTTTCGTCTTAATGCCCACAGGAGGCGGAAAATCATTAACTTACCAATTAAGCTCATTACTATTGGAAGGAACGGCCATTGTTATATCTCCGCTTATAGCATTAATGAAGAATCAGGTTGATGCCATGCGTAGTTTTAGTGAGGATGAAAATGTTGCCCATTTTATGAATTCTTCGCTGACCAAAACTCAATTGCAGAATGTCAGAGAAGATGTGCTTGCCGGAAAAACACGTCTGTTGTACGTTGCACCGGAGTCGCTCACCAAAGAAGAGAATATTAATTTTTTGCGAAAAATAAATATATCATTTTATGCCATTGACGAAGCTCATTGTATTTCAGAATGGGGACATGACTTTAGACCCGAGTACCGAAAAATCAGACCGGTAATTGACCAAATACAACGTTCGCCAATAATTGCATTGACAGCAACTGCTACACCAAAAGTTCAGCACGACATAAGAAAAAACTTGAATATTCTCGACAGCTCGGATGTTTTTAAAGATTCATTTTATCGTCCGAATTTATACTATGAAGTCAGGCCAAAGAAAAAGCCAACAAGCCAAATCATAAAATTTATTAAAAAGAACAAAGGCAAATCAGGCATAATTTATTGCCTGAGCAGAAAAAAGGTCGAAGAATTGGCGAAAAATCTTCAGGTCAATGATATTAAAACCTTGCCTTATCATGCCGGGATGGATTCTGCTACACGATCCAAACATCAGGATATGTTTCTGATGGAAGAAGTTGATGTCATTGTTGCTACCATTGCATTTGGAATGGGTATTGATAAGCCGGATGTCCGGTTTGTAATACACTATGATATGCCGAAAAGCTTGGAAGGCTATTATCAAGAAACCGGAAGAGCCGGACGCGACGGCGGTGAAGGAAAATGTATAACATTTTACAGTTACAAAGATATTCAGAAACTGGAAAAGTTTATGCAAGGAAAACCCGTAGCCGAACAAGAGATTAGCAAGCAACTCCTGCTCGAAACCGTAGCTTATGCAGAAACATCAATTTGCCGTCCGAAAATTTTATTAAATTATTTCGGTGAAGTACTGGATGAGCCTTGCAATAATTGCGATAACTGCCTCAACCCGAAAAAGAAATTTAAGGTGAATGAATCCATCGTAACTATGCTTGAGGTTATTGACCGAGTGAAACAACGATATAAACCGGATCATATTTCAAATATTTTGGCCGGTAAAGCCTCATCGGCCATCAAATCATTCAAGCATAATAAAATTGATGTTTTCGGCATAGGAAAAGATAAAGATACAAAGTATTGGAATGCCGTAATTCGTACGGGACTTATTCATCGACTGATGGAGAAGGATATTGATAACTACGGCCTGCTGAAAATTACAAAAGCCGGACGAAAATACATGGATAAACCTTACAATATTGAAATGGCTGAAGACCACGATTTTGATCAGGATGAGGATGGTGAAGCTGAACCCGTAATGACGGCAGGCGGAGGAGCAGGCGATCAGGAATTGTTTAAGTTACTGAAGTCGG
>JAYEIA010000118.1:0-11633 GCA_034659855.1 Bacteroidota bacterium | reverse complement strand
TTAATTTTATTTTAATCGTACCATTTTGGAATTGAAACTTGTTAGGTAGAGCTTACACTTGTCATATGTTATTATTTTAATCGTACCATTTTGGAATTGAAATCTAACTGAGTTGTAAGAAAATTGTAAGTAGCGAAAACTAAAGTTGTACTTGAGACAACTCAATAAGATTACTGCACCATACCACTCACAAAAAAGTATCCCAAGCCGCATGCAAAAAGCCAAAAGCCAAGCAGGGCATGTTCCAAAATGCTTGCAAACAGCGAGTTGGTTTTTTTGTATCGCCAAGCAAATAAAATCCCCGCTCCAAAAGTCATAATCAATACCATGGGATTTTTGTACAGGATATGGCCAAAGGAAAAGACGGCTCCCGATATCAGAATCCGAATGTTGTCATTTGGGAGCAATTTGCCGTATCGGTAAAAAAAAAGAGCCCTATAGGCCAAGCCTTGCGGAATGACTGAAAATAAAGGATAGAAAACGGAAATTAGTATCAGCAGTAATGGATTTTCTTTAATAAGAAAAAATAGTTTGTCGGAATCAATAAAGTATATCATCAGCGTCATAATTGCCGCAGATAGGATAAATACCAAGGCCATGCTTTTGTAGGTTTTTTTACCGACTTTTACTTTTGTAAATGTTGTTGTATTAAAGTTCTTGTCCTTTCTCAGAAAAATATAAACGGCGACCCCCAATATTATCAGAACCAACATCAACGGGAATTTCTTATAAAAATTTGTAAGAAAAGTTAACGGCAGAGCAACATAAAGAATAACGGCTTCAATCCAAAGTTGAGCTTTGTCAGGCTTGTATATTATTTTAGAAAATTGTGTATTCATTCTTGAGTCCGGTCTAAAAAGTATGTTCTATTTTAGCAAAATAAATTATCTGCTTGATTATTATTGGCTTGTAAAGCCCTAATAATCAAACGTATAGCTTGTTTCACTAAAATAGAACATACTTTTTAGATCGGATTCTTGTATTATTTAGACTTTACTATTTTGGCTCTTTCAAATTCTTTGGATTCATCAAACAAATACCGCATAGTACTAAACGTACGGTACTGTTTTGCCCCTAAATTTTGTATTACTTTCAGCATTTTGGGGTTAAAGTCTCCAATCCATGTTATTACCATATCCTTGTATTTTGTTTTTGTATTAATTATATTTTCAGCATATTTTATTATGGCTCCCTCAACACCTTTCCCGTGAAATGCCGTTGTTACCCCGAAAACAAGGCCGTATAGAGTTTTAGGTTTGTCAAATATACTTTTATATAGAAATATAAGTTTTCCGAACCAGTCCAAGTTTCCGTTTACGTGTTTAAATATATGATTCATTTCCGGAATATTAATATAAAATCCGATGGGTTCTTTGGCATAGTATGCAAAGAAAATTACGTTGGGGTCTGCAACCGGTTTTAAGGCTTTAAATATTTTTTCTGCATGGCTTAGTGTCATGCTTTTGAAATTCTCTCTTGTCTCTCCCCAGGCCTCGTTATATATGGTAACAAAATCTTTTATTACTTGGGTAGTTCCCATGTTTTTCATGGTTTTGCATTCAAATTTTTCATCGGATAGAATATCTTTGGCTTTGTTTTCAAATACGTCTTGAACCGGATCGCTGATCATGCGGTGATACATAAATTGCCTGAAATATTCCTTGAATCCGTAATTCTCAAAAAGTTTTCCGTAGTATTCCGGGTTATAATTCATACCGTAGGTTGGCGGTGAACTGAAATTTTTTATCAGCAAACCCCAAAATTGGTCTCTTTCTCCAAAATTCACGGGGCCGTCCATGGCTTCTATTCCTTTAGATTTCAACCGGAGTTTTGCCGTGTCAAATAATTTGTCAGCAGCTTGTTGGTCGTTAATGCATTCAAAAAAACCAATGCCTCCGGTAGGATATTCCCCGGCGTTTACAGTCTTGGGATGAATAAAGGCGGCAATTCGTCCGATTAATTTTCCGGATTCAGATTTTAATAACCAACGTTTTGCATTGGAGCCGTCAAAATATTTATTTGTTTCTGTATGAAATATTTTTTCAATATCTTGTTTTAAATGCGGTATCCAGTTGTCATCGTTACTATAAATATTATATGGTAATTGGTGAAACTCACTGATTAGCTTTGAGTTGTTTACTTCCCTGATGTACATGTTTTTTTTTCAAATTTAACAAAAAGATATGACTTTGTTAATTTTTAATATTTAAGACAGCATAAAAGGCGATAATCACGCTTTTGTTCTCGGCATGTTTATTTAACAATACTGACTTTCAGCATGTTTGTTTTATGAGACTTGATAAGCGGCGTGCTGGCTACATGAATTAATTTATCGCCGGGTTTCACGAAACCCTCAGTCTTTAATGTTTCTACGGAATTGGAAATCGCATTGTCAATATTATTGTATTCTTTAGAGTAAAACGCTTTTACTCCCCAGAGTAGGGATAGAATACTTCGGAGGTAATTATGTTTTGAAAATGCAAAAATGTGGGCTTTAGGGCGGTATCCGGAAATAGTTCGGGCAGTATTGCCTTCATCCGTAAAAGTAACAACAGCTTTTGCGCCAATGTGTTCGGCCATTATTGCGGCACTGTAGCATATGGAGTCTCTTATAAATCGGGGGCTTTCAGGCTTTGGCGGAGTTCCTCTGTTGTAGTCGTAACGGTTTTTTTCGGTGTGCTGAATAATTTTATGCATACTTTTTATGCTTTCTACGGGATATTTTCCCATGGCCGTTTCGCCGCTGAGCATTAGAGTGTCCACGCCGTCCAATACGGCATTTGCCACATCATTGGCTTCGGCTCTTGTCGGGGCAAAACTGTTGACCATACTCTCCAGCATTTGTGTGGCGACAATTACGGGTACGGAAGCATTTATACATTTTTCGGCAATCATTTTTTGGAGCAGAGGAACTTTGTCAAAGTCAATTTCAACGCCCAAGTCGCCTCGTGCAATCATTATTCCGTCGGATACTTCAATAATTGAATCCAGTTTTTCAATGGCCTCCGGTTTTTCTATTTTAGCAATTACAGATACACGTTTTCTTTTCCGCTTAATCATTTGTTTGAGCTCTATTACATCACTTTCAGCTCGCACAAAGGATAGGGCAATCCAATCAACATTTTGTGAAATGGCAAAATGAGCATCTTCCACATCTTTCTCAGTCATTCCGGGTAAGGATATTTCAGTATTCGGAAGGTTTACCCCTTTTCTTGAGGAGAGTGTTCCGTCAAATAAAGCTTTTGCTTTAACTCTTGTTAGCTTATCGGTTTCAACAATTTCAAGTTTAATTTTACCGTCATCTATCAAAATAATATCACCTTCATCAACGTCTTTGGCAAAATCACTGTAGTCAATATGAACTTTTTGGGGAGTTCCGATGACTTCTTCCGTCGATATCTCCAAAATCTCACCCTTTTGAATTTCAAAACTGTCATTTTCAATTTGCCCGATACGCATTTTAGGCCCCTGAAGATCGGCAAGTATCGCTACGTCGGTACCCATTTCAATATTCAATTCTCGAATAACTTTTATGGTGTCTCCGTGATCTTTGTGGGTGCCGTGGGAGAAATTCAAACGGCAAACATCCACACCGGCTTCAAACATTTTACGCAGGATGCGTTTTTCTCGAGATGCCGGTCCTATAGTCGCAATAATTTTTGTTCTGGAATCATCAAACATGGTATTGTAATTTTTTGTTTTTATGGTTAAGATATGGTATGATGAGTTCGGTCTAACAAGTATGTTTTATTTTAGCAAAACAAGTTATATACATAATTGTCAGGGCTTTATAAATTACTTTACAATTAACTTAAAACTCTTATTTTTAGTACTTTAACTTTGTAAACTTTCAACTTTATAACTTTTTAAACTGAACTCTTTTATATTTTTACTTAAATTTAGCTTAAATTATCAAAGCTGTTTTCAATTTCTTGAGAAAGTTCTTCAAAAATAACGTCTTTATTTCTTTTGCCGTCCACGACATATACATCGTGAATTTCTTTATATTTTTTTATAACGGGCTCTGCTTTATCTTTGTGGTCTTGTAAGTGCTGTATGATTTTGTCGGTAGAAATATCATAAGGCATTCTGTCCTTAGTTTTGGCTCTTGCACTCATACGTTTGATGAGTTCGAGTGTTTCAACTTCAATTTCAATAATTTTAGAGATATGGGAACTTTGTTTTTTTAATATCCCGTCTAAGATATACGACTGAACCAAAGTTCCGGGATACCCTTTAAAAATAAAACCTTTGGCTCCTTTTGCCGATTTGATTTTTTTCTCAATCAGCGGAATAATGATTTCATCGGGTATGAGATCTCCCTTCTCATAAACTTTGGCAATTTTTTTACCTATTTCGGTGTTTTGTTTCATTTCTTCTTCTGCAATGGAGTCGGGAGCGATGTATTCCAAATCAAATTTTTTGGCCAGAGCTTTTCCTTGCGAGCTTCTTCCGGAACCCGGAGCACCGAACATTACAATATTGAATAAATTTTTGCTGAGTTCCTCATTAATTACTTTAGAGATATCTGTTGTAAGGCTTTTAACCGCTTGCATTCCGTTCACGGCAGTAAAAATTCCTTTCTCCTTGTAGTAGGATAAAACAGGAATCGTTTTGTTGTTGTATTCTTGCAGTCTGTTTTTTATAACTTCTTTGTTATCGTCGGAACGGCTTTCCTTTTCTCCCCGGCTGAGTAACCGAGTTATTGATTCTTCCTCGGTAACCTTTATACTTATCAGGCGATGAAGTGTTGTATTCAGCTTAATCATTAGCCCATCAAGAATGTAGGCTTGCACGTAGGTTCTGGGAAAACCGTCAAATAGAAATCCGTTGGAGTCGGTATTTTCTTTAATTGTTTTCTCAATAATTTGTACAATAATCTCGTCGGAAACCAATCCGCCTTGTTCTATGATACTTTTTGCTTGCAACCCCAATTCCGATTCCTTTTTGAGTTCTCTTCTCAACAAGTCACCGGTAGAAATGTAGTGCAAATTGTATTTATCAATAAGGTATTTTGACTGGGTTCCTTTACCTGCGCCCGGAGGGCCGAATAGGGCAATATTTAGCATGGGTTATTAAATTTTGTGATGTGTAATGTTTATGATTGATTACTTGTATTGATTAATAATATCAGTAATTTCCGCAACTTTCTCTTTGAGAAGTGATTCCTGTTTTGCCTCTGCAATAAGTCTTAGATATGGTTCTGTATTTGAGGGTCTTATATTAAACCACCAGTCGCTGTATTCTATTCTGTATCCGTCAAAATCAAAGAATGCATCCGGTTTTTGTTTTTTGTGGATATAAAAGTTTTTTACGGCTTCCATGGCCTCTTTCTTTTGCTCAATTTTAAAGTTTATTTCACCGGAATTGGCATAGCGTTCTATGTTGGAAATAACTTGGGAGAGTTTTAATCCTTCTTCTTTTTTCTTGACAATAACATCCATTAATATTAAGGCAGCCAGAATGCCGGAGTCCGAATAGAAGAACTCTTTGAAGTAATAGTGTCCGGCAAGTTCACCGCCGAACAGACCGTCAATTTCTCTGAGCTTAGTTGCGGCATAGGCTCTTCCTACACGCCACATATTCAATTCAAATTTGTCGCCGATATATTCCGATACAGCTTTTGAGGTACGGATATCTTGTAAAAATTTTCCGCCTTTCCCTTGGTAATAATCTGCGATAAGTCCAATCATGAGATCGGGAGAAATAAATTTTCCGTTTTCATCAACAAACATAACCCGGTCGGCATCGCCGTCAAAAATAATTCCCAAATCCGATTTATTTTCAGCAACAGCTTTTTGCAAATCCTTAATATTTTTAGGAACCAAGGGGTTGGCTTCGTGATTGGGGAATGTGCCGTCCAATTTGTCAAATAGATAATTGGGCCGATCGCCTGTAATATCTTTTATGAGAAGCCCGGCCATGCCGTTTGAACAATCAATGGTTACGTTGAGTTTCGACAAGTTGGGCAGGTAGTTTTTAAGAAATTGGATGTATTCTTCTTTTACATTCAGTTCAATAATTTTGCCTTTCTTTTCGGCGGGGGAATAGGGGAGCGTATTCATCATTTTTTCAAGCTCGCCCAATCCGGTATCGTACCCCACGGGGAGTGCATTGGTTTTTGAAATCTTGAGGCCGTTATACTCTTTGGAGTTATGAGAGGCCGTAATCATTACCGAGGCATCGAAACCCTTTTCTGCCGTGGCATAATACACCATAGGGGTGGTTGCAAGCCCGATATTATATACGTCGGCTCCGCTGTCGGTTATCCCCTTGCACAGGTATTCGAAAATTTCCGGAGACGATGTTCTCATATCTCGCCCTACCAGTACTTTGTTGGTTTTTAAGAGTTTCGGCAGAAAAAAACCGATTTTTTTAACATCTTCTTTGTTAAATTCTTCATTATAGACGCCTCTAATGTCATAAGCGTGAAATGCTTTCATATATTTTGTTTTATATCAGTTAATTAGCCCCGTCTAAAACTTCAACGGCTTCATTCAGATAAATATCCGATTCTAATTTTTTGAGTCCGGCCCGGTATCTTGTCAAAGCCACCGAGTCGTTGGCAATTGTAACAGAATCAGCCGTGAGTATATTAAACGCGTGAGGGCTGTCAAATTTTACACTTGATTTATAATTTTTATATTTATTGTTGTGAGATTTCTGTTCTTCTCTGTACTTACTTAGGTTTAGTGTTTGTTCTTTTTGCTCTTGTTTATCTTTAAGATAGTCGGCATAAGCGTTTATTCGTTGAAAAATTGTGTCTTCGGAAACTCGCTGTTCACTATTTTCGAGAATCTCAAGTTTGTTATCAACCTTATGGGCTTTAGAATAGTCTGCACGAGTAATTTCATCCCATCCTATAGGATTATCCATATCCTTTTCGCCGGTTTTTATTTGGGAGTATATATTGGGCAGACGAATATCCGGTATTACCCCTTTGAGTTGAGTAGAACCTCCGTTTATTCTGTAAAATTTTTGTACCGTAATTTTTAGAGCACCCAGCGGTTTGTATTCCTGGTGGTTGCGTATCATTCGGTCAAAAGGCAGCACGCGTTGAACAGTTCCTTTTCCGAAAGTAGAAGAACTCCCCAAAACAATGGCTCGGTTGTAATCCTGAAGAGCGGCAGCGGTAATTTCAGAGGCCGACGCACTGTTCTCATTGACCATAACCAGGAGTTTTCCGTCAAAAACAATGCTTTTGTCAGAGTCAGACATGGTTTGCGTTTCTCCGTATCTGGGACGTACTTGAACTACAGGCCCCTTTTTTATAAAAAATCCGGTAATGTCCACCGCATCAATCAAGGAGCCTCCGCCGTTGTTACGCATATCAAAGATAAGCTTATCTATGTTTTGCTCTTTGAGTTTTAATAATTCTTTTTTTACATCTTTCGAGCTGGATCGGCCGTTCTTATTTTTAAAGTCGGTATAGAATTTAGGGAGGTACAAATAGCCGATTTTTTCTTCGCCTGTATCGATGATATATGAGCGGGCAAATGTGGCCTCCAATTCAATGACATCCCTAATAATTGGGATATCCATAATGGTACCGTCCTGTTTTTTTACCGTCAGAATAACTTTCGTTCCTTTTTTTCCGCGAATCATTTTTATGGCTTCATCCAGTCGCATATCTACAACATTTACCGGGTTTTCACCGTCTTGGGCAACTTTCAGAATTTTGTCTCCGGCCTCCAAATCGCCTTGTTTCCAGCATGGGCTGCCGGCAATAATTTTCACAACCTTTATGTAGGCATTGGGCTGTGAAAGTGTAGCGCCTATTCCTTCTAACTTGCCGGACATGCTGATGTCGAAATTCTCTTTATCTTTGGGCGGAAAATAGAAAGTATGGGGATCGTAGTAGGCCGTTATGGCGTTAATGTATTGAGAGGCAATATCATCACCGTTTATTTTTGACATGCGGTGGTACCAATCGTCAAAGGTCTTTTTGACATCTTTTCCGGCTTCTTCTTCCAACGCTTCAAATGATTTTATTTCAACACTGGTATCATTATCGGCCTTTGCTTTTTCTTGTTCATCCATTTTGTCGGCCAACTTAGTCATGACCTGGTACTTAATGTATTTTCGCCAGTTTTCTTTTAGTTCTTTTTTGTTTTTGGGATAGGGTTTTTTCTCGGGTTCCAATAAAATAGATTCCTCTATGGTAAAATCTATAGGTGTTTTCAGGATTTTTGAGATATACTTTTCGGTTTCACTCAGGCGGGTTTTATACCTCCGGGTGGTGAGATTCAAAAACTCAAGATTGGGCTCTTTTACCGCTTCATCAATTGCGTATTTGTAAGCCGTAAATTCATCAATATCAGACTGCAGAAAATACCGTTTGTTGTAATCCAAGCGTTCCATGTAGGCGTCGAAAACATTTTCGGAGAAAGTGTTGTCTATAAGCTTCACGTCGTAATGTGCTTTCTCCAATGCGTTGATAAGTAAAGAAATGATTAGTTTTCTTTTCTTGGGGTCATCGTCGGAAAGCGAGAATGAACTAATGCCGAGAAACAGTATGGCTATCAGGAGGTACTTTATGTTGCTGTATTTCATATGGTTTGTCTTGATATTTTTACGGTGTCGTTATGAAAACCCTTTTGAGCAGACCTACGCCCGTTTATTCAATTCTATTCAAAAAACGCTAAAATACTAAATTGTGTACAAAATCGTGCTTGATATCTGTATTTTTAGGAATATTAACAAAAACAAGTTCCCCGTATTGCCTTACGGGGTACCGAGAGGTCATCTCTGCGGGATTGGTTGAGAATATGAAAATATGATGCCGACATATGTCGTTAGGGATGTTCTGTTGGCAGTCCCCGATGGAAATCGGGGGATTATGAAAACAAAAAAATATAAAAATCCCGCAGGGATGTTCTATTGATTAATCGTAAAATTCAAACAAATATTTTTCGTTGTATTCGATTTCAAATTTTTCCAAAAAATTGAGATATTCGGGTTTGAAATTTTGGGTTTTCGCTAAGCTGCAGAAAATAATATTGTTGTAATATATAAAAGAGAAAGCGACACTGTGAAGTGCCGCTTTAAATGTTTTTCACAACGGAATAATCCTTATTGTTTTTTTATTATTATATAAAAATACTAAATTAGCAAAAAAGAAGCAACTACGGAGTACGCAGTTGCTAAGTAAAATTCTACGGCTTATAGCCTTGTTGTGAATAGTCTTTCAATTACAAATATAGAATATATTCTAAACTAAAACAAAATATTATGCAAAAGAAATTGGGAATAGATTTAGGTAGCTCATCTATAGGATGGTTTATTAGGGAAGATGATATGATTATAAATAATGGTGTTGTTACTTTTAGTACCGGAATGGTGAAAGGAACCGGAGGGTATTCATCTCCTGCAAAAGACAGAAGGGAGGCTCGCTCTAAACGACGATTAATACAGGCTCGTAAATATAGAAAAATTGAATTATTGAAAATATTAGTTGAAGATGGATATGTTCCATTATCAAATGAAGAACTTAGTGTGTGGAGTAAATATAAAAAGAGTGAACCGCGTAAATTTCCCGAAACCACTAATTTTAAAAAGTGGCTTGCTTGCGATTTTACTTATTTGGAAAATGGAATAAACTATAAAAACCCCTATGAATTAAGAGTAAAAGCAATCGAAAACGAATTGACCAAACACGAATTTGGAAGAGCATTATATCATATAGTACAGCGTAGAGGTTATAAAGATATTGGAGAAAAAGATAAGGAAACAGAAACACAAATTGCAAGAAGAGGAGAAAGCGGTTTTAAATCTGCAATGGAAAATAATAGAACTATTGCTGAAGCACTAACAAATGAGTTCTTAAATAAAAATGAACGTGCACGTAATGAATACCCATATCGTGATGAATACGAAAAAGAATTAAGAACTATTTGCAGTGGTCAAGGATTTGATATATCTCAAGATGAGCAAAATGAATATAATGATGAGTTTGTAAAGAAGATAAGAAAAGCGATTATTTGGCAAAGACCTTTGAGAAGTCAAAAAGGAAATATTGGGAAATGTTCTCTGGAACCAACTAAACAACGATGTTCTGCTTCGCATCCAATTTTTGAAATATTCAGAGCTTGGAGTTACATAAATACAATTAAATATATTGATACCGACAATAATAAAATTGATATTCCATTGGAATACAAGAAAGTATTATTTGAGAATGTTTTTCTTACAAAGGATACGAATTTTAAATTTAATGTTGTCCAAAAAAAGCTGGATAAATTATTCAAAGAAAAGAAAACTTATAATTACTTAAATAAAAGTACAGGTAAATATGATAGTACAGTTTCCGGAATGCCTGTATGCAAGGGCTTAATAAAACATTTTGGAAACAATGTAAAGGAGGAGATTAAACAACTCCATACCTACAATATCGGAACAAAAGAACACAATATACATAATAATTACTCTATTTATGATATTTGGCATTTGATTTTTGAAACAGACAACAACCATTTAGAGGATTTTGCAGTAAATAAATTAGATGTTAAAAATGAAGAAAAAAAAGAGAAGAAAACAGGCGAGATAACAATATTTAATCCTATTGTAAAATTTAAGAATAGTAGTTTTTCAACGAGTTATGCCGATTTAAGTTTAAAAGCAATGTGTAAAGTAATTCCATTCTTACAAGAAGGTTTTTTATACAACGAGGCTGTTCTTTTAGCAAAGATACCTGAAGCATACAATGATTGGAGGAAAAATAAAGATTTGATTTATAGACTAATTGAGCGTGCCAATACAAAGTATTTATACAATAAAAGTATTATTGGAATTGCAAACCATTTGATTAATAAGTATAAAGCACTGACTGATAGTGATGTATTTGCATTTAAAGATTATGAATATAAACTTGATGAAAGTGATTTAAAAGAAGTTAAAGAAACTTGTATGGCTACTTTTGGAAAAAATACTTGGGAGGCGAAGAAAAATAAAAATGAAATACTGAATAAAGTTTCTGAATATTATCAAGAATTCTTTTTTGATGAAAATCGCAGATACATTGAATTACCAACATTGACAAATCTTATTGAAGAGGAATTTAAAAATAATGATATTGATATAGACGGAGAGAAACTTTATCATCATTCTGACAGAAAAAATTTATATTTAGAAAAATTGCCTGTTGACAAGGAAACAAATAAGCATATTCTTCCGGTTGACTTTAAAACGAAAAAAACTATACTTCCTGTTCCGTTAATTGACAGTATCAAAAATCCAATGTTTAATAAGGCAATGAGTGTGTTGCGTAAGTTAATTAACGAATTAATTGTACAAGAATATGTTGACGAATATGGTGTAGTTCAATCGTATATTGATGAAAATACTGAAATTATAGTAGAGGTTGCTCGTGAACTTAACAATAATAATAAACGTATTGCAATAGAGCGGTATCAAAGGGAACGTGAGAGTAACAGAGAAAAGTACCGCGAATTTATTAGAGAGTTAAAAGGCGAAAATAAAAAAAGCGAGGAAGATGATATTTCTAAATTTGAACTTTGGACTGAACAAATTTTTGATGAACCTACTGATAATAAAAAAAACATATCTAAAAATGTTGAAATATTAAAAGAAAAGAATGCAATAAAACGATATGAACTTTGGAACGAACAAAAGGG
>JAYEIA010000117.1:0-11665 GCA_034659855.1 Bacteroidota bacterium | reverse complement strand
AGTACTCTAAAGCAGACAAACAAAGTATAGTAGAACTAGGGGCTATTTTTAAAGAAACTTTAAAAATGATATCTCCATTTATGCCATTTATTGCTGATCATCTCTATCATAAACTATCACCCCGCCCAGGGGATCGCCCCCAAGCTGATTCACACGCCCGGTTATCAGTCGGTTGCCGCCATACGATTGAAGAGTGGTAATTGACAGTATGAACAGCAGGATTAATTTTCTTATGTTTTCCGGTTTTGTCGCAAAATTAATACTATTTTTTGAATGAGACCAAACTCATTGAAATATAGTTATTCAAAAAAGCAAAAAAAGGCAACCCCGGATAAAAAGGAGTTGCCTCAATATTCAATTGCAATTTTTAGGAAACCTTATTTGTTCATCATCTCCCTTTTGTTCATTTTTCTTCCGTTATGATATCCCTTTTTATTTTTATGATGACTGCGTTTTGATGCGTGTAAATCGAACTTAATGCGTTGTTCTGTGTTCAGAATGCTTCTTACATCTTGTCGGTGCGCTTCTCTGTTTTTGGCCAACGTAAGTTTAATTTCAGAAATCTCATCCAATTTGCTGTTTATGGCAGCCATGTCAGCTTTGTCGGCCGAGGTCAGAATTGTCAATTCAGCCTCTTTTAATTTGATGTCGTTTTTCAAGGGCAACATTTCACTCATATGATTGGTTCGGAGTTCCGTAATTTTGCTGTCTTGCTCATCTGTTAAGTTGAGCATTTCATGCATTGGTCCTGTGTTGTTTCCTTTCATACCTTGTCTTTGAGCTTCGGCAAAAGAAAAGCTTGCCAGTAAAAGTATTACTACGATTGAAATTTTTAATTTTGAATTTTTCATAATTGTAATTTTTTAAATAATTTATGTTAACTTTCGCTTCTATGACTTTGATAAAGCTAAAAGGTTTAATTGAGTGCAGTCTAAAAAGTTATAAAAATGAAAGCTCGTTAGTCTAAATTGTTCATAATCAACCATTAACGACAAAAACATAAAATATTTTAATCCTTGATTTTCAATCTATTAACTTTATAACTTTACTGCTTTACAAACTTTATACTTTTTAAACTAAAGGTTTACTTCAAAGGGGATTTTTTAAAAAGATTCAGAAAGAAACAAATTATTATATGAAAAAGATAGTAGGATTTTTAATTGGGTTGATTGTGGTTGCTGTTGTTTATTTGTCTTATTCAACAGCCCCGCTGTTTGTTACAAAATCCATGGTTCGCAGCATAGATAAGCTTGTAATAACCGGCCATCGGGGAGCAGCCGGGCTTGCACCCGAAAACACAATACCTTCTGTAAAAAAAGCCCTTGAAATTGGGGTTGAGCGAATTGAAATTGATGTTCAACAGACCAAAGATTCAGTGGTCATAGTGTTGCATGATACTACGGTTGACAGAACCACAGACGGAACCGGAACAGTGAGGAAAATGTTGTATAAAGATATAGAGGCTTTGGATGCCGGATCATGGTACGGGCAAGAGTTTTCGGGCGTTAAAGTGCCCACGCTTGAACAAGTCATAAAAGCGGTAAAAGGGAAAGCTGAACTGGTGATTGAAATCAAGCAAGGTAATCATTTTTACCCCGGTATAGAGGCACGTGTTGTTGCCCTTATTCATGAAAATAAAATGGTAGAATCATGTATAGTGCATTCATTTTATGATGAGGTTTTATTTAAAATTCATGAGAAAGATAAAACCATTAGACTTCATAAATTGTTTATTGCCCATTCTCCGTTTTTTTATTATGACGGAAACGGGTTTCAATTCAATAGTTTAGAAAAATATGCTTTTGCAGAGGAGTTTAGCATCATGCACCAATTTGCATCAACTCGTTTTATAAAGCAAGCACACGATATGGGAAAAAAAGTCAATGTGTGGACAATAAAGAGCGAGAAAAAGGGCAATAAATATTTAAGGTTAGGTGTTGACGGACTAATTACGGATTATCCCAATTATTTTAAATAAATGAGTACTTCTCAATTGGCAAAAAACCGATAAGGAATGGTAAGGATATAACTTATGATAGTTAGGCAAAGTTATTTTTTGTTCTAATAATTTTAAAAATGTGCGAATAGTCAAGCTATTTAAGCATTTTTTAATTTTTTTTTGCGAATGAGCAAAAACTGAACACAAAAGAACTTCAAGATTCTGTTAAAATACTAGGAAGTGTTTTGAATTATAAAACATTATCTAATGACGATAGTGTAGGTTTGCTAAAAATTATATCTGATTATGTTTACGCTCTTGATATTTTAGACCAGTATGACTATCAAAACTTACAAATAAGGGATACATCAGGTAAAGAAACATACTGATTGACTTATACTGAAGCAGTGAGTCAGATTTTGATAGTAAAAAAGATACATGGGAATAGTAATTTGTTTGGACATGAAAAAGATGATTCATTTAAAAGTTCAGTAGCAACAATTTATCAGACTTTTGGCGGAATTGATTTATATCCAAGTGTTGAAGAAAAAGCAACAAATCTATTATATTTTATTACAAAGAATCATTCATTTTCAGATGGAAATAAACGAATTGCTGCTTTCTTGTTTCTGTATTTCTTAGAACGGAATGGAATTTTATTTGATAAAAACGGAAATAAAAGAATTGCAGATAATACATGGTTGCATTGACATTAATGATAGCTGTAAGTAATCCTGATGAAAAAGAAACGATGATAAAAGTGATTGTAAATCTGATTAACAAGAACAATTAACGCATGGTGACACGCAATATAGCAAAAAGCGGAAAAGCACATAACCGGAATGTGTTTAGCCCGTTCCAACATTATTCTAATATGATACAGAACCCCTCGCACTCCGCTTGATGCCATACTGCCACAGATTGACTTTGGTCGATTCAACCGGCAAATGCGACTATATTATTTGCAAAAACCCTATTACTTTTTAAGTAAAGGCAGTTTATATCGTCGTTTCTTGTCGTGCTGATACATTGCATTGGCAACAGCCCCGGCTGTGGGAACCAAACCAATTTCGCCGATACCCTTTGCTCCGTACGGGCCTATAGGGTCTTTTACTTCAACCCCTCTCACGATTATTTCGGGTGTTTCATGTGCTCTCAATACTCCTAATTTTCGCATTTTGTCATGAACCAAATATCCGTCTTTCATCGGCAGGTCTTCCGTTAGAGCATAGCCCAAGCCCATATGTACTCCGCCTTCTATTTGCCCCTCGAAAAGCATGGGATTCATAATTTTACCGGCATCGTGGGCGGCTATAAATTTATCTATTTTCCCCTCATTATTTAGTATGCAAAGCTGTGCTGCATATCCGTAGGAGTAATGAATTTTTGGGTCTTTGGTGTTTCCTCCCGGTTTTACTGTCCAGTCGCAGATATATTGTCCTTTGTATGTTTTCCCGACCAATTCCGATATGTTTTTTGATTGCAAGTCTTTTTTAAATGATATAACAGCATTAATCACCGCCAAACCGACTAAAGCCGTGGCTCTGGAAGATGTCGTCATGCCGGTTTCAAGTTGAGCTTCAGTGTCAACTGTAACCTCTACAATTTCGGGGGGTAAATTTGTTTCCTCGCAAAAAGTTTGCAAGGCCATATTATGCACGCCTTGTCCCATTTCGGTCCAACCGTGTTGCAGGTGTATTTTGTTTTCTGAAATAATATTAATAATTACAGTAGACTCGTCTTCCATACCATTACCGACACCTGAATTTTTAATGCCTGCAGCCAGTCCGGCGTATTTTGCATTATAAAAATCATCTTTCAGAGCCTCCAAACATTTTCGTATACCAACGCCTGTAACTCTTTGTCCTGTTGATGTTTTAGCGTCATTAGTCAAGGCATTATCCCATCGAAATTGCCAGCGGTCAAAATTTGCTTGTTCGCATATATCATCAATACATGATTCCAGAGCAAAAGTAACCTGGTTGGCACCGAAGCCGCGCATGGCTCCGCATGGGATATTATTTGTATATACTGTTTTGGCTTCGATGTCGATATTCGGAATAGAATATCCGCCGGCGGCATGGCCTGCTACTCGTTCCAGTACTTTTGCTCCTACTGATGCATAAGCTCCTGTATCGCCTACTGCTCTTAGTTTTAATGCTGTAATTTTTCCGTTTTCATCGGCAGCAACTTTCATATCCATAAAAACAGGATGTCGTTTGGGGTGCAATCGTATAGATTCTTCTCTTGTAATTGCTAATTTAACAGGCTTATTCATTAAAAATGCAAATAATGAAACATGTCCTTGAACAGTAAGGTCTTCTTTTCCTCCGAAACCGCCACCATTTGGTACCAGAGTAATATGTATTTTTTCTTTATTTAAATTCAGAATATCTGCAATTTGGTCTCTGTCTTTATAAATACCCTGACTTTGACTATATACTCTCAGTCTGTCATTTTCGGGCATAGCGATGCAGGCCTCTTTTTCAAGAAAAGCATGCTCAATGCGTTGAGTTTCAAAATTGCCTGAGGAGACATAAGGTGATTTTTTCAAAATATTATCAACATCTCCGATTACGAATTGAGTAGTTTCAAAGTTATTTGGTCTCTCCGGGTGTACTCTTGCTCCGTCTATAGCTTTGAAAACATCGGTAACAGGTTTTTTTATATCATAATCAATTTCGATAAGCTCAACTGCTTTTCGAGCAATATCAACGGTGTCGGCTACTACTCCTGCGAGTACATCGCCTATATAGTTTGTTGTTTGTCCTTCTGCAATCATAACGTGCCAATCACGAATTATAAGCCCTACTTTTTTATGTCCGGGAATATCTTTGGCAGTAAAAATACGATGAACACCGGGCAGGTTTTCTGCTTTTTGTGTATTTATTTTTAATATTTCAGCTTTTGGGTAGTCTGTAAATTTCAGAGCTGCGTGCAACATGCCGGCAAAGGAGAGGTCTTCAACAAATTTTCGTTTTCCGATTGCTGTTTCGTAAGCTTCATATTTGGGTTGTCTTTCTCCGATTTTACCTGAAGTTTTTCGTATTTCCGGAATGTTGTGTTCTCTTAAATTTTCTGCAGCTTTCAGTATACCTTTTTCAATTTTTTTGTATCCTGTACATCTGCATAAGTGGGGTTTTATGGCTTTTTGGACTTCTTCAATTGTTGGATTCGGATTATCCTGTAACAAAACTTTGGTTCGTGAAATAAATCCGGGAGTACAAAAACCGCATTGTACAGCTCCTTCATTCACAAACGATTTTGCTATGGTATCAATGATATAGTCCGGAAATCCTTCGGGCGTAAAAATTTCGGTACCTTCAAGGGTTTTCATTTTTATTATACAAGATAGTTTTGCTTTTCCGTCAATTTCTACGGTACAGGCTCCGCAAGCAGCTTGTCCTGAGCAGCCGTCTTTTACGGCTGTCAGCCCTTTGTCATATCGCAGAAAGTCTAACAGATTTCTGTTTTTGTCTCCGGTGTATGTTATTTCTTGGTTGTTTAACTTGAATGTTATCATGGGATTACTTTAATTTTTCAGGGAATAAAGGTACAAAAAAACGCGGATAATTTTGGATTTTGCTTTTAGAAAAATTTGTATTATTCGTCTTCAACCATTGAGTTTTCAATCATTCGCTTATTGTGCTCTTGTATGAACGCTTTGAGATATCGGCTCATTTGTTCGGCTTTGTTTCTTTGTGAGTCGATAAGGTTTTTTGATAAAGATATATTCTCAGAAAAATTATAGAGTGAGAACAGGGTGTCGGCTTGCATTTCTACTAAATAATTTCCTTTGATGTATTGCCAGCTGTTGGTCAAATAGGTGATTGCTCCTTTTTCGTTGTCCGGTTTTAAAATATCAGTACCCAGTGAGAAAAAAACTTGGTCATAATTCAAATAATTTAAAATTGTGGGCATAACATCAAGTTGTTGAACTATTGTGCTGTCGTTTCCGGCAAGGGAAGAGTCGGCAGGCGAATAGAACAGAAGCGGGATGTTGTACAGGCCAATATTGTTTGCGTAGCGTGCTGTGCGAGAGGGCTTGGAATGATCGGCCGTAACTACAAATAAGCTGTTTTTGAACCATGGCTTTGAGTTTATAGTCTGAAAGAATCGTTTGAGGGCAAAGTCTGTATAGGCATAGGTTTTATGCTTGTCAGATTTTATATGTTTGAATTTTTTGTCATATTTTTCAGGAATATCATAGGGATTGTGTGAAGATAAAGAAAAGAAGACGGAGTGGAAGGGTTCCGGAAAAGTGGTGAGTTTATGAGCAAAAAATTGCATAAAATCTTCATCCCAAATTCCCCAAGTGCCGTCATAATCGTTGTCGTTATTGTATTCTTGTTTGCCGTATGTGTTTGGATAGCCGGCCAATGTCATAAAAGCATCAATTCCAAGGCTTCCGTTTTCAGCACCGTGAAAAAATGAATTGTGGTAGCCCTTTTTTTCCAATTCGCTGCCTAAGCTTGTTACTCGGTTCGTGGCATAAGCCGATGAAACATAGGCCTGTTTAACGAAAGGAATTCCTGCCGTAATTGCCGGCAATGCCGAAACCGATTGCCGACCGGTGGCAAAGGCTCTCGGGAATATTTTTCCTGCAGAAATCAGTGAATCTAAAAACGGGGTGTAACTATTTTCCGGGGAGGTTTCAGGATTCAGACACCCGATATATTCATTGGAAAAGCTTTCCAACACTATAATGACAACATTTTTATAATCAAATGCTTCCTCGCTGTCGGGGGGATGTATGGGGTTAATAATTTGC
The DNA here is from genome assembly GCA_034659855.1 of Bacteroidota bacterium. Lineage (GTDB taxonomy): Bacteria > Bacteroidota > Bacteroidia > Bacteroidales > JAADGE01 > JAYEIA01. Next base: position 4,955 of record JAYEIA010000117.1, on the reverse strand, counting down.
CGAAGCTCTTGATCTGAGAAATATGATTTCTTCTTCAAACTCCTCTTTTCGAGTGTTTTGTAGATTGAAAAGGGCGTGTTCAGCACCAGAGCCATATCCATGCTTTTGGTTGTGTAGTTTCCTGCATCTCCCAAGGTTATGGGGAATGTTTTTATTACAAAACTTCCTCGCATACCTATTACTGACAGAAAACCGGACAGTCCGAGTATCACCAAGCCGGAAAAAAAATAGGTCCAAAAATGGAGTTTTTTCGGCTTTACGGATTTAAGTTTGTTAGAGATGAATATCAGCAATAAAATAAACACTATCCCGATAAGAAAGCCGTACCAATAGCTGATCAGGAATGATTTCAAGAGGTCGAATCCATTGCCTTCGCCCATGTACATAAATACATCGGCAGCCGTTCGTTTGGTTGTGAAATCGAAATAAAACGTATCGGCAATATTTGCCGAAAGGGCTATTGAATTGGTGATAAGGAATAAATATTTTAATACTTTTTGGAAGCCGGATTGGTGAGTGAACGGAAACGGAATAAGGAAAAGAAAAATATAAAGGGCATTGGTAAATAGTATGGCTGAAGTGTCAAAGAGCAATCCGCCGTGCATAATTTTCAGGAAACGGGAAAAATTCATCGTCGGATAATATTCGGTATTGAAAAGGTAAAACACTAGGCGGCTTATTGTAAATAATATTAACACTAAGCCCATTTGCTTGATGAGCAAAATGAACTTTTGGAGGCTGATTTTGAGTGTGTATTTTATGTTTGCTGTCATTCCTGTAATATCAGTCGGTGGTCAATTCTAAGATGTTTATTTTTTTGTCGGGAACGGAAATCTTTACGTCTTTCTCAAATGTACCGGGTTCACCGTCGGTATGAATGAGTTTAAACTCAGATCTGATTGTAATTTCAGCGCCGGTTTGAATGAATTTTATATGTTTGTTTTCCTTTATCAATCCGGTCATCAGACGAAGAGCAAGCAGAGGATATCGTAATGGATTCATTCGGCGAATCATTACAATATCGAGCTGGCGGTCGTTGGGTTTTGCATGCGGGGCAATAATGGCGTTGTTGCCGAATTGACGAGTGTTGGCGATTGTAATCATCATGAAATCATCTCGACTTATTTTTTGATCCTCGAATGCTATTTCTGCCGAAAATGGGTTGAATTTTAAACCGACTTTTACTACCGCTTTTACATAACTAAAAAATCCTCTGGATTTGTATTTTGAGAAATCGTGAGCCACTTGGCTGTCAAATCCTATACCGCATATATTTGTGCAGTCTTTAGTATTGACACGGAGAATATCCGTAGCGGTATAGTTTCCTTTTAAGGCTGCAGAAATAAGGCGTTGAGTATTTTTTGTAAAGCCAAATTCACGCGCAAATCCATTGCCGGAACCTGTGGGATATATGGCCAATATTTTGTCAGTTCGGCCGGAGAGAAAATCTGCACCAATACTTACGGTACCATCGCCTCCCGACAAAATAAATACGGTATAGACTTCCATATTCTCATTCATGAACCGATTAAAATCTTGCTCGTCTTTTGTAATTAAAACCTCAATTTCCGGGTATGAATTTTTTATTTTGCTGAATATTTTTTCAGCAATTTGTTTTCCGGAATTTGGATTGATAATAAATACTATGTCTTTGTAACTAAGCATTATACAGGTAATTATTTTTTAAAAGAACAAGCAGACTTATTTTAACTATATGTACCGCAAATATAGTATGAGTATTGTATTTTTCGGATTATTTGAATTAGAAATTTATGCTATTTTTTATTTAGGCTGAGCTTTTCAATATCAGCTTCAATTGGTTTGGGCATTTGCAGTAAAGGCTGAACAGCATCTAAATCCTTTAATCCACTTCCGGTGAGCATAATCGCCACATTGGAATTGTTGGGGAGGTTTTGCTTTTCGGCGAAAGCCAAAAATCCGGCATAAGCTGTGGCTGCTGCGGGCTCTGAAAAAAGACCGTAGGTTTTGCTCAGTTTTTTTGAGGCATGCAAGATGTCGTTATCCGAAACTTCTATGGTTTTACCTTTGTACTTTCGGATAAAATTTCGGGCCATATAAAAGTTTCTCGGGATATCAACAGAAATAGAATCGGCAAGGGTGTCGGCCGGTTTTACGGTGAACGTATCATTCATATTGGCTACTAAATTATTGCTGCCTGATGACTGAACGGCAACAATAACCGGGATAGTTTTTATGATGCCGAGTTGCAATAAATCTTCGAAACCCTTATATATGCCGGCTATTATACAGCCGTCTCCTACAGGAACAAAAACATAATCGGGTGGGGCGGGCATTTGTCGGCAGAGCTCAAAAGCTGCTGTTTTTTTTCCTTCAATAGTGAGGGGGTTATAAGCGGTGTTTCGGTTGTACCACCCAAATTTTTTGGTGGCTGCAATACTCAGGTCAAAAGCATCATCATAGGTTCCTTTTACGGGAACTATCTCTGCTCCGTACATCATTATCTGAGTCAGTTTGGCTTTGGGTGCTTTTTCGGGCACCATAATAACGGCCTTTTGGTTTTGAACCGCACATATTCCTGCCAAGGAGGATCCGGCATTACCCGTAGATGCTGCAACAATTGTATCTATTCCGTTTTCTTTTGCAAAAGCGGAGACTATTGCCGATGCTCTGTCTTTGTATGAATAGGTAGGATTTTGAGAATCATCTTTGAAAAACAGATTGCAGCCGGTTTTATTGTTTTTGAATGTATGCTTGTACAACGGGGTATTTCCGACATTCAAATTGGGCAGGCTTGCTGAATTTTTAATCGGCAGTAAATCTAAAAAATTGTTTTCGCCCAGTTCAGACAGCAAGTCCTTATGTTTACCGACTGAATCAGTTGCTATCTTATCATAATCATAAATAACTTTTAAAACTCCGAGGGGTGGTTTGTCCGAACTGTTCTTTCGGGCACATTTGGGACACAGGTAGTGTATGCCTTCAGAATTATATTCTGTATGGCAATCGTTGCAACGATAGATGAATTTTTTAGACATTTATTTTTTTGTTATTTTATGATTTCTTGTTTCAAAAAGTTCAAAACGTCATTTCGACTTTTGAACCTTTTTTTTGTATCCAGACGTTCAAAAGTCTATGGACGTTTTGAAGTCTTTTTGTTCAGACGTTCAAAAGTCTATGGACGTTTTGAAGTCTTTTTGTTCAGACGTTCAAAAGTCTATGGACGTTTTGAAGTCTTTTTGTTCAGACGTTCAAAAGTCTATGGACGTTTTGAAGTCTTTGCCTTAAAACGTCCTGAAAACTTATTTGAGCAATCCGGTGCGATCATTAAATTCGTTGATTAATTCGTCCCAGCGATCGGCTTGGTTGAAAATAGTATCCCAAATCGTTCGATCGCTCCATAATTGGTTCAGGTCTTTGATGTCTTTCTGCTGTTGCTCTACCCAGGTGAAATACTTTAAGTTATGAACCGCTTTTTTGTCTCTGTAAGTTAGTTCTTTCATGTGGTCGTCTTTTTGTCCGAGGACACGGGCTTCGAAGTCTTTTACTGCGTCGGTACGTGTGTATTTCCCTCGTGCATCGTTCAATTCTTCAAGTCTGGATTGGTAGAGGTCAACCGAATCGGTGGCTATGGTCAGGATGACGTCTTCTGAAGTCATGTCAAAATGTTTGGCTGTTTTTATTGCCGAGAGCATATTGGATATAGAAGAAATTCCCATGAGGGGCAGTACTGCCAAAACGTCATCACTTACACCGGCTTCTTTAAGGTACTTTTGACCTTCGGGTTCATTAAACAGTCTTAGGATTCTCATGGTATCTTCATCGTCTATTGCCGTGGCCACGTCGGTGTTTTTTACATTATGTACCCAAGGAATGTGCTTGTCACCGATACCTTCGATACGATGTGCACCGAATCCATTTTCCATAATTGTAGGACATTGCAGGGCTTCGGAAGCCACAACTTTTACAAATGGGTGTTCCTTGCGCAAGAAGTCGCCTGCTGCAATTGTTCCTGCAGATCCTGTGGCCGATACATAGGCGGCTAATTTTGTGTTTGATTGCTTGACTTCATCAAAAATCTCTTGTAGGGCATTCCCGGTTATGTTGTAGTGCCAAACCGGATTTCCGAATTCATCAAATTGGTTAAAAATAACAACATCATCTCTTGTTCGTTTTAATTCCCAGCATTTGTCATAAATTTCTTTTACGTTTGATTCGCTTCCCGGGGTTGCAATTACGGTCGCCTCGGCTTCGTCTTTTAACCATTCAAAACGTTCTCGACTCATTTCTTCCGGAAGGATGGCAATGGCTTCGGTATCCATAATTTTACTGTCGAAAGAACCGCCTCGACAATAGTTTCCTGTAGACGGCCAAACCGCTTTGTGGAAATCGGGATCAAATTCTCCTGAAATAATTCGCGGAGCAAGGCAACCGTAGGCCGCCCCTACTTTGTGTGCTCCTGTAGGAAACCATTTTCCGACCAAAAGAACAATGCGAGCATCTACACCTGTAATGGCTTTGGGCAGTTCTATGTAGTTCGGTTTACCAAATAAGCCGCCTTTTTCTTTGGGTTCATTTTTCCATGTGATACGGAAAAGATTTAACGGATCAAAATCCCAAAGGCCGACATTTTTTAGTTTGTCTTTAATTTTTCCGGGAATAAGTTCCGGGTTGCGTTGTTGTTTAAAAGTCGGCAGTATGATACCTTTTTCTTTGTATCGTTTTACTGCATTTTCCAATGCTTTTTCATTGCTCACTTTGTCTGTTATTGGTATCATATATTTAATTTTATGTAATTTGTTTTAGAGCATCTTTTGTGCAGAAAAGGATAAGTAAAAATATTTGTTTGCCTAGTATTAAGTATCATTGATTAACTCCTTTAGTTTAAAGGAAAAAGAGGGCTGGCAAAGATAATAATTTTTAGCTGAATATCTCTCTTTTTTCGGTAGCCGGCCAGCAATTCCGCAACAAATATA
>JAYEIA010000116.1:0-2337 GCA_034659855.1 Bacteroidota bacterium | reverse complement strand
TAATAACAAAAGCTGTTTTATCAATTTACAGGATGTATTTTACTATCCGTCAGGCTGCATGGAACGCTCGGACGGGACTCGCTCAGTTCGATAATATTCTCCAAAGTTTTTAGTCATGATTTTGGAAATTTAACGACCTATAAATTACATCATGAAATATGCAAGAGTTATAAGTTATTAGAGTGTTCAAATAAAGGCAACCCAAGTTATAAAAATGATGTATTTATTTCTCTTTAAGTAAAAACTCTATTCATTTGCAAAAATTTAAAAATAATAATATGATTTACGATAATATAATTCAAACCATAGGAAATACACCTTTGGTAAAAATAAATAAGTTGAACCCGAACAGTAAAGCAGAAATTTTTGCAAAGTTAGAAGGGTTTAATCCCACCGGCAGCATAAAAGACCGAATTGCTTTAAAAATGATTGAACAAGCTGAAACTGAAGGGGTTTTAACCAAAGACAAAATAATTATTGAACCCACTTCCGGAAATACAGGTATCGGTCTTGCCATGATTGGGGCAGTTAGAGGCTATCGGGTGATAATTGTAATGAGTAAGTCTGTTTCGATTGAAAGGCGTAAAATGATAAAAGCCTACGGTGCTGAAGTTGTATTGACCTCGGCTGAGAAAAAAACTGACGGTGCGATTGTCAAGGCCTAAGAAATTGTGGAGAAAAATCCGGAAAAGTATTTTATGCCCGATCAATTTTCAAATCAATACAATAAACCGGCGCACTATAAGACAACTGCTGAAGAAATATGGAAGCAAACCAATGGTAAAATCGATTACTTGGTGTCGTCATTAGGCACATCCGGGACAATAATGGGCGTTGGGAAAGCTTTAAAAGAAAATAACCCGAAAATAAAAATTGTTGAAGCACACCCGGTTAAGGGGTATTATATTCAAGGTCTGAAGAATATGGAAGAGGCTATTGTACCGAGTATTTATGATTCCGAAGAAATTGATGAGACCATATATGTAGAATCGGAAAAAGCATTTAAAACTGCGAGAAGTTTGATGACAGAAGAAGGTATTTTCGGCGGTATGAGTAGTGGTGCGGCCATGTATGCGGCCATGGGACTTGCTCAAAAAATTGAATCGGCCGGAATTGTTGTCATTTTTCCCGATCGGGCAGAAAAATATCTGAGTACAAAATTATTTGACGATATGAAATAGGTAAACTCAGGAACTGTAAACAAATAACCAGGCCTTTTATGCTTGTTCCGCCAAAGGTCGGATTAAAATCTTTTGCTTTTGGTTTTTGCTTGGTCGCAAAAAATTTTGAAAAAGTCTTTTAATAGAACCACTATTGGCAGATTTTTCAACTTGCTGAAAAAAAATAACCACGTCTGAAAGAAGCGTTTATTTATTTACAGTTCCTTAGGTAATAACTACCGGATTGTTGAAGCCAATAGCCCCATCGAAATATAAAATACTGCCCGGTTGAGACCATCCAATATCAGGCAAACTTATTATAGTTTTACGGCATGTTTATTCAACATTAACTTGAATTTTTGAGTTTAATATCCATTGTCTGATCAAATTATCATTATGCGTAATATCAGAAATATAATATATTCTGCTTCTAAACGCTGAGGAGTTAAAAATACGTTCTGTCATTACATATCCGTCAATATAATTTGAATGTATAAAATACAGCTTATTGTTTTGGGATAACAAAAACCCGACATGGCTACCCAAGCCGACAAAATACAGTCCTGATGATATTTGAGTTTCCAAATGTTCATAAAACCGATAAGGCTCTTCTTTCCCGGAGATTGTATCGGTATTAAAAGTCATCAGATTGGAGTCCGGCTCAAATGTTTTAGCCTCATTGAGCGGGCCTTGTTGTGCCAATTGATATCGATTAATATTTAAGTCCATATGTTTTAGGGTAGTAGAAACAAAATAACTGCAGCCGACAGCACCTTTATTCGGCGTATTGGTGTATCCGCTGAAAGACCAAACCGTTCCGTACCAAAAAGGAATGATGTCATTGATAAGGTAATCCGTAAAAATTGCTCTTGCGGTATCTAATACTTGCCGTCTGCCCGAATCACTTGTCGATTTAAGAAATTCACCTTTTAATTCCTGTCGTTTTGAACGTATTAAGTTTTTGACATTGGCATAATCCCCTTTCGGAAAAAACCGAATGCCTATAGATGCGGAATCAAGTACAAAATCAGAATACCTGTATTAAAATGCTAAGGTGTCCGGCTCCGTATGCTCTACAGAAAGACTACAGTCCTGCTTTGAAGCATTTTTCTGCTTGTCGTTTCCTTGCAAACAACTTACTTGAGGGATGTATAAAAAGATTAAGAGAAGAATTAGG
>JAYEIA010000115.1:0-2372 GCA_034659855.1 Bacteroidota bacterium | reverse complement strand
CAATTATCGAGAGAGCAAAGTCATATGCCAAAGGAAAAGGACGCAGTTTGTCGGACATAATCGAAAACTATCTTAAAGTCATTACAACGGAACAGAGAGTTGTTGACGACATTTCACCTTTGATAAATTCATTACGAGGAAGTTTTAAAGCAACTGAATCTTTTGATTATGAAAAGGAACTATCAAAAGGACTTTCCGAAAAAAATATTGATTGACACAGGCGTAATCCTTGACTTTTTCTTCGACAGAAAACCTCATTCAGATAATTCAACAATAATATTAAACCTCTGTGAACGAAGACAACTGGAGGGATTTATCACACCGGTTATAATTAGCAATACTTATTATTTATTACGCAGGACTGCAAAGCATGAAAAAATTATTGAAAAATTAAAGCAATTATTGACAATAACACATGTATTACAAATGGACAGACAAGTAATCGAAAAGGCATTGAATTCAGAATTCAAACACTTTGAAAATGCTTTGCAGAACTTCTCAGCAATAAATTACGGGAAAATTGAAGTGATTATAACCCGTAATGTTAAAGATTATAAAAAAAGTGAAATTGGAGTATTAACACCGGAAAATTTTGTGAAGTTAATAAATGCCTAATACTGACAATATATAAAAACAATAGCTGAAACAGTTATCAATTCAAGAGTTGTAGCCCACTTCAGCTTTCTTACAACTTGACAGCAATGTAACACGCAGTCGGCTACTATTCTTATACTCAACGTTTATGATACATATAGAAAATACAACGTACATTGATTCCGAAAGCTTGGAATTCAGAAAAACTGATGTTTGGGCAGAAGCCGGACCGGAGGGAAAACTCTATTTCGAAAAACCCCAAACGACTCAAACTATTCAAACGATAGACTGTACCGGTCAATTTGTTACAAAATCATTTGTAATAGGGCACCACCATATATACTCGGCTTTGGCCAAAGGCATGCCGACTCCGAAAAAAAGTCCGACCAACTTTAATGAAATTTTAGAATATATTTGGTGGACTTTGGATAAATCGCTGGATGCGGACATGATAAAAGCCTGTGCCTATGTGGCCGCAATTGAATCGGCCAAAGCGGGCTCGTCATTTATTATCGATCATCATGCTTCTCCAAACTTTATTGACGGCTCGTTGGATATTATTGCTGAAGCTTTTGAAGAGGTCGGACTGAGCCATCTGCTGTGTTATGAAATAACGGACAGAGACGGCCCCGATAAAGCAAAACAGGGATTGGCGGAGACCGAACGCTACATAGAACAAAACCAAGCACTTGTTGGTTTGCACGCCTCCTTTACCGTAAACGAAAGCAGTATGCAAAAAGCGGCGGAACTAATGAAAAAATATGACTCAGGAGTTCATATTCATGTGGCCGAAGATAAATTTGATGAAAAGCATTCCATAAAAAACTACGGAAAAACGGTGGTTGAACGATTAAATGATTACGGCCTGCTCAACTCTTCAAAAACAATTATCGGGCATGCACTTCATATCAATGCCAAGGAGCGGGAACTACTTAAACAATCTCCGGCGTGGATTGTTCAAAACACGGAAAGCAACCTTAACAATAATGTAGGCTTTTTCAATTCAGAAGGCCTCAGCAACAAAATTATGCTCGGTACCGACGGCATGCACAGCGATTTGCTGAGAAGTGCACAGGCTGCTTTTTTTACCGGACAAGCTTTTGACAACATTGACTTTCCCGAAGCCTACCGAAGGTTCAGAAACTCTCACAATTATCTGAAGGAAAATAAATTTGCAGGCGACGGAGAAAACAATTTAGTTGTCCTGAATTACAAAAGCGGAACGCCCCTTAACTCAGAGAATTTCTTAGGACACTTTATTTTTGGTCTCAGGCCGCATCATATTCAGCATCTTATCTCTGACGGAAACTTAATAATGAAAGACCGCAAACTAATAACTGTTGATGAACAGAAAATCCTCGGTTTTGCTCAAGAACAAGCCAAGCGACTTTGGGGCAGACTCAAACAATAAACAAACAATTCCTGAGAAAAAGCATTCCGAATAAATTAAATTGGCTTTATTTTTGTAACTTTAAAAAAAAAAAAGCAATGAATGAAGCTGTCAAATTTTACGCCCTATCCATAGGCATCGTGGGGCCCGTTTTTTTAATTCTTATTCGTCTGATATTTAAAGAATCACTAATGGCTCGCATCGGCTATGCTATGGTAGTTTTAGCCATTATCATTACTATCATTACATTTTCGTTTAACTACTTTGACATTCCGGACCCGATAAGTATTCCAATACGGTTTGGAGTTATTGTATTGGCGATACTGTACACCAGAGCTGACATAAAAAAATTGCAACACTTAAATGACAGAATTGAAGAACTTTCAAA
>JAYEIA010000114.1:0-11934 GCA_034659855.1 Bacteroidota bacterium | reverse complement strand
AGTTGAGAGTTTATAAAGTTAAAGTGCTAAAAATAAGAGTTTTAAGTTAGCAAAAAAATAATTCATAAAACTCTGATAATTAGGCATATAGCTTGTTTTGCTGAAATAAAACATACTTTTTAGACCGGACTCTTAAATAAATACAAAAAAATAAGGACAAAGCATATTTTAAGTGCTTGTTACAAAATAAAGTTAACAATTTATACGAGCTTATTTCTTTACAAGTATTTAGTACTGTGGTTAAAATCTCACCGGTTACATAGCTCGGAGCAGTAAATGATAAACTCTGCCGAAGCATAGTCAAAGAACGTGAAAAGCAACTAAGAATCTCTAAAAGTGGTCAAAAGAAATGGGGGTACTAAAATAATTATGCCGGTTGAATGTACTCACGGAAGATTTGGGTGTTACACTAAAAAACTATTATATTGCGATATCGATAAAACCGAGTATGATAATGATCAAGATTTATTAGTGTTCACAAGTATAGCGTTAGCCACAATGACAAAATAGTATAGTAAGATTAAAAATATTAACTTTGCAAAAAAGATAAAATCAATAAAATGACAAACAAACCCGGACTTTTCGGCATAAATAATTCAAACAGAGATTTTACAGTAAAAGAAAATTGGGGTAAAAACCAATTCAATTCATCTTTTCCTGCATCTTTGGCTTTATACATTGAAAGTAAGAACATAGATAATAACTATATTACCCTTGATGAAGATTTAAAAATTGTTCATTCAACCTTATCCACAAAAAAACTTTTTAATGTGAAGCGAACAGACGATAATACATTTTTTGCATTTGAGAATGTTTTTAGTCCTTATCAAAAATATGTTCTTGGTTCACTACCCAGAGTTGATTTAGTAATTCAGGATTTAAAAACAGGGAACTGTTTAAGTGGAATAGAAATAAAACTGACTGCCTTGCCTGATAATTCAACTTGTGAGCTTAGAGAAAATGAATATGGAAGCGAATTAGTCGTAAGACCAGATACTATTGTCTATCTTGCTTGTAGCATAATGCAAAACTATGATAATAATTTCAGTTCATTGTCTTCTTTTTTTGACAATACACCACAAAAAATAAAAGATTGGAGCGAAACTGAAAATGTTATTCCTTTCATACCTAATATAGTAAAAAGCATTGAAAATATTTTAAAACAATTAACCGACAAGCAAACACCATTAGTTATGCAACCGATTTGGAAAACTAATGGAAAATCGCCTATGCTTGCAGATAACTGTCTTGATAATTTTGTTTGGAGCAATATCAGTTTTGTTAAACTATTTCTTGATGCAGCCAAGACAGAAAAAACGATAAAGAAGATAAATAGACAAATACGAACCCTTATTTGGTTGTATAAAATGCTTTATGAGTTTTCTCAAAAAGGACAATTTGACCACAGCAAAATAATTGACGAACTATCATTCAACACTAAAAACGACAAGGCTTTTGCTGTAAATGGTTCTGTAACTAATCAATATATTAAATCGAAGTATTTAACAAAACCAAGAATTACGAAGAAAGAAATTAAGAAAATTATTCTTGGTGGCGGACAAAGTTTGTTAAGTCCCGAAAGACGTTTTGATGCAATTATTTACAATTCACCTGAATTATTCAAATAATATGAAAGTAGTTGATTTATTCTCAGGATGCGGTGGTTTATCATTAGGTTTTCAAAATGCAGGTTTTGAGATATTAGCAGCATTTGATAATTGGAAGCCTGCCATTGATGTGTATGAAAAAAATTTCGAACATCCAATTTATGACATAGACCTTTCTTCTGAAAAGGCAATAAAAGAAATAAAAGATTTACAGGCAGACATTATTATTGGCGGTCCGCCTTGTCAAGATTTTTCAAGTGCAGGCAAAAGAGATGAAACGCTTGGAAGAGCTGATATGACAATTTATTTTGCTGAAATTATTTCTAAAATAAAGCCCAGGTGGTTTATTATGGAAAATGTAGAGCAAATTGTTAAAAGCTATACTTTAAAAAAAGCAAAAGAGATACTAAAATTTGCCGATTATGGTTTAAGTCAGATTGTTTTAAATGCAAATTTAGCAGGTGTTCCGCAAAATAGGAAAAGGTTTTTTTTATTAGGCGAACTAAATGGAGTTGATAATTCAATAGACTATTATTTACAACAAAATGGAAACAAGAAACCGATGACTGTTTTTGATTATCTTGGAGATAGTTTAGGAACAGAATATTATTATAGACACCCAAGAAGTTATCAAAGGCGTGGTATATTTAGTATTCACGAACCAAGCCCGACAATTAGGGGTGTAAATAGACCTATTCCGCCTAACTATCAAATTCATAAAGGAGATAAAATTAAAGATTTATCAAAAGTAAGACCTCTAACTACTAAGGAAAGAGCTATAATTCAGACTTTCCCAAAAACATTTGATTTTTTTGGAACAAAATCGAATATGGAGCAAATGATTGGAAATGCTGTTCCTGTAAAATTGGCAGAATATGTAGCAAAAAGTTTTTTAAAATACTGCTCAGTATCAACAAATGATAAAAAATATAGCATAAAACGAAACGGTCAGACGATGCTAAACTTTGAAAAAGAAAATGTGGCTAACATTGCACTTAATGCCAGTCGTATTTTGTAGCTTGCTTTGGTCGCTGCTCCCTACGCAAACTACAAAATACGCCCGTCATAAGTGCATTTCCGTTAGCAAAAATACAAGAGCAGAATTACATGATTGATTATTCGATAAAAAAGATGTAAATTTGTAGAAAAACATAAAAGTATGCACACAGCAATAAAGAATAGAAAAGTAGATAATTATTTCCGGTTTATGCGGAATTGGGATAATGAATCAAAAAAGATTTTAATTATTAAGTTGACTCAATCAATCGGAATTGAAACTGAAAAGGAAAGGGATTTTTCATCCTGTTTTGGTGCATGGGTCGATGATAGGACTACAGATGAAATAATTGAAGATATACGGGCAGATAGGGTAAATAACCGAGAAATAGAAGAATTTTAATAGAATACTTACTTGATACTAATATTTGCATCCATTATTTTAAAGGACAATTTGGTTTAAAAGAACGGATTGAGAAAATTGGATTTGAAAATTTTGCGATTTCTGAAATTACGTTGGCAGAATTGATTTATGGGGCAGAGAAAAGCCAACAAACAGAAAAGAACATGAAAGTCGTTGAAAATTTTGCTGAAAATATAGAAATTTTGCCTATTTTAGGTTCCCTTAAAATTTACGGAAAAGAAAAGGCTCGTTTAAAATCAATTGGAAAGATAATCGGGGATTTAGATTTGTTTATTGGTTCAACTGCAATTGTGAATGACATGATTATGGTAACAAGAAACATTCGTGAGTTTGAGAGAATTAACGGAATTAGTATTGAGAATTGGATAGATGAATAAATGTACTTTTGCCAACAATGTATATAATTTATGGTGGCAAAGTGCTGAAAAAGAACATTGTATTTCTTAATTGGCATTTGTTTGGGCAGACAAATATTTAGTTATTAAAACCGCACAAAACCATATACTGACTGAAATTATAAATGCCTGCGTCTTTGTTCATATCGGGTTAGATTTTTCCTGTAAAATGAGACAATGCCTCCGGCACAGTCTCATATCATTGGATTTTATTCAATGACCCTGCGGGTTCACAAGAAAAATCCGACCCGTTATTTCTCAACAATCAATCCATCCTTAAACGGCAGATAAGTCATAAAATCGGCGTGATGTACCGCATAAGCTTCCGGGGTTCGTTTGACCATATTGCCTTCTCCGGCATGGGTGGCAATAATATGACAAACTTCGCCCGGCAAACCGCATTCTTCGGCTAAGGAAACGCCCGAAAATGGGTGTCTGAGATATTTTCCATAGTTCCCCTGTACGGCATTTCCGTTTTCGTCTTTTTCATATTCCAATAACTTACCCACATCGGCAAGTATTGCTCCCGAAATCAGAACATCTTGGTCAATGGGCAGGTCGGTATCAAAAAAGCGTTTCATTTGTTTTCCGGCATCAGCGGCTATATGAACCACCGACCGTTTATGAGCCATAAAACTGACTTTTATGTCGGGCACAAGCAAAGTAAAAGGAATGGTCAGCAAATCTTCGGGAGTCATTACACTGCGCTCAAGGGCGAGTTCCCACACTTTTGCAGTTTTATCTTTTAAGGCTTTATCTTGAATCATGTCAAGCTCTTCGCCCCACAATTTTTTTACGTTTTCTGTCATAATATTTTTTTTGGGATTCGTATATTCAATAGATTCAGGTAAATTAGTATCAACACAAATTAATTATGAAAAAATAATCTTTTGTAGATTGAGCATGTGGTTTGCAAAACATGCATCGAAATAGGGTTTGTTTTTAACAGCAACGGTTTCGAGGCTTGTTTTGTAAACAACATGCTCAACCTCAAAAAGTTTTAATAATATATCTTTCATTATTAAATTGCCGGTTGATAAATTAGAATTTTAAAAAAAACCGACAATGTATTTTGCCGGTTTTTTAAATTTAAAATTAAGGTGTTCTATAGTTTTTCAATAACGGCATCGGCCATTTCGGTTGTGGAGGCTGCACCATTGTCAACTACATCAGCTCTTCCACGCATTTTCATCATGTCGTAAGTTCTTACTTTTCCTTCGGCAATTACTTCTGCAACGGCTTTTCTTATCTTTTCGGATTTCTCTTTTTCATCGATAAAGTCAAGCATCATGCAGGCAGATTCTATCATGGCAATGGGGTTGACAATAGAGGTCTCATAATCGGCATATTTCGGAGCCGAACCGTGCGTGGGTTCAAATACAGCCACCCCGTCTTTTGACCATTGAGCACTACAGGCAAAACCGAGTCCGCCGATAAGACCGGCAAAACCGTCCGATACAATATCACCAAACATATTTCCGGCAACAATAACTCCGTAATCTTCAGGATTTTTTGTCAGCCACATCATTTGGGCATCAATATTTGTATTCCACAATTGAATGTTCGGGTAATCTTTTTCCTGAATTTGCTGTGCCATTTTATACATCATACCCGATGTTTCACGAATAACATTCGGTTTTTCACAAAGAGTTACCGATTTGTATCCGAATTCTTTGGCATGGCTAAATGCTGCTCGAAGAATATTTTCTGTGCGTGCTTTGGAGAAAATTCGAGTGGATATGGATATCTCTTCTTTGGGGACTTGACCAAAATTCTGTTTAAATTTTGGGTGAGTCATAAAAGCATCGTAAACCGGTTTTTCAGGGTTACTCCATTCCACGCCGCCGTACAAGCCTTCAGTATTTTGTCTGAATATTACGGCATCAACTTTTGGTTCATCAATTTCGCCGTCGGCTCCTCGTCTTATAAAGTTGAGCGGATTGCCTGTATATGCTTTACAGGGTCTTGCACAAATCTCCAAGTTGAAATGTTGGCGTAAACCTACTATAGGACTTGAGTAAATCAAATTTTTTTCTTTCAATTTGTCGTCCAGTTCATCAAATGCCTCATCTTTTGGCTTAGATGTTATGGCTCCGAAAAGTGCAATTTTATGTTTATCGATAAGGTCTATCGTCCTTTGCGGCAACGGGTTACCTTCTTTTTTCCAAAATTCCCAACCGATATCGCCTTCAACGTAGTCGGCATCAAAACCGGCGGCCTCCAATACTCTGATAGTTTCATCAAGTACCGGTTTTCCTATTCCGTCGCCGGGCATTGTTACAATTGTTCTTTTTGACATGTTTATAGTTTAAGTATTATTAAAAAAATTATTGCTTAGGAACGGATACGAAATAAATTATGATAGTTAGCTGAAGTTATTTTACTTTCGTTCCTTATTCTAATACGAGAGCAAATATAAAAAACTATCCTAATTTATTACAGTATTATTAAACATGAATTTAAAACTACGGGTACTAGTGTTATGTCAAGTATGAGCTGTCGCATAAGTTGCCGTTATTTTTTGCTTTTTGGGAAATAAAATAAAGTAAACATAGCCGAGTTACGTGAATCTTTTTTTTATGAGTCAAAAATGAAAAAGAACAAAACATGGTGCGATATATCATGCTTGACATGACACTATAGTGTCCCTCCCAACAATTTTTACTTTTTATAAACCGGTATGAGTTTTTAACTTTGCCGTTCATTTTTATAAAAAAAATTTAATTTGTTGCAAACGCCTGTTATATCTAATGTTTAATTCAGAAGTCATAAAAATTGCAGAATCAAAATTTAATTTGAATTTATCCGAAATAATTATTGAAGAGGTTCAAATAGGAGTATTCTTAACTGCCGTAAAATTATCAATCGGCGGCTTGGGGCTTGCACTATCCGATGTGAATAATCAGCCTTATCTGTATCGAGACGAACGCAGGTTTGACGCTTTCTCTCCGGGACAAGTAAAAGGACGAAATTTGAATGAGTTGTTTTTGAACAGAAGTAATTCAGGTGTTCTTGCAAGTTTGAGAATTTCCGCAATAAATGCACTGTCTGAGTTTATGATTAGTCGAAGTAATTTTCGGATAAGTCGCCGTACAGACCCTCTGGATTTGATTGCTCTCAGTAAAGATAAAATTTTTACTGTTGTGGGAGCTTTTAGTTCATATATCAGGAAAATACAGGCGGCATCATGTAAATTAAATATATTAGAGTTGGATAAAAATGCAATCCGGCCCGAAAGTCGCCAATATTTTGTTCATGCCTATAAATCCCCTGAAGTATTAGCTGCATCGGATGTTGTGATTATTACAGGTTCCACCTTAGTTAATAACACACTGGAAAAATTATTGCAAAAGATAAATCGAAATACAACAGTTGTTGTAACGGGACCTTCAGCGGGCATATATCCTGAAATTTTGTTTCGCAGAAATGTAAATTTAATCGGAAGTACAAGGATAAACGACGAAAAACAGGTTATGCAAGTCGTACGGGAGGGAGGAACAGGTTTTCACCTATTTAAATACGGCGCCGAGAAAATAACATATATTAATGAAGATTATGAAACAATCACTTAGTTCAAAGTGGTTAAAAGCCGCTGTAATAGGCAGTATTTGGGCAGCAATAGAGATTGTTGTCGGCAGCTTTTTGCATAATCTTCGAGTTCCGTTTGCCGGAACATTTTTAGCAGCAACAAGTGTGTTTTTATTAGTTGCAATAATGCAGCATTGGAAAGACAGTGGTATAATAATCAGAGCAGGGATTATTTGTGCACTTATGAAATCTATTTCACCAAGCGCCATAATACTTGGGCCGATGACAGGAATTATGTTTGAAGCTTTTATTCTTGAATTGAGCCGATTAATTTTCGGTCGAACGCTCTTGGCTTATATTATCGGAGGTTCAATAGCCGTGTTGTGGTCATTGTTACAGAAAATTATTACTTGGCTTTTGCTTTATGGCTTTGACTTGGTAAGAGTGGCCGACACACTGTATGATTTTTTGGTCATTAAAACCGGCATTACATCGGTTGAGCCAATGTATTTTATTCTTGCTGTGTCGAGTATATACGTTATTTTAGGTACTTTGGCAGCTATAGGAGGATATTTTGGAGGTAAACGCCAAAGTAGGTTAAAACATAAATCTATAGATTTATCGGATGCAGAATTCGGTTCAAAGAAATTTTTCAAAATTGACAGCAAACAGCATTTTTATATTCCTGTTTTGTTTTTGATTTTGACTACTGCCGTGATAATATTGTATCTCCTGAATATCAGGTATTATTATGTTGCAATTCCTTTGGGATTTGTATTTACAGGTTTAGTAATATTTCGATATAAGCAATCTGTACGCCATCTGAAAAAGCCCGGAATTTGGATACAGTTTGCCGTAATTACTTTATTTGCAGCTTTGTTGTGGGAGTGGGTATCCACCGGGGAATATTTTTCTCGGAAAGGTCTGATAATTGGGTTGGAGATGGATTTTAGGGCAGTAATTGTGATTTTTGGTTTTGCGGGTATTAGTACAGAATTACGAAATCCGGTATTAAAAAATCTGTTGTTTAATTTTGGCTTATCTCGTCTGTATCAATCTATGAGTATCGCTTTTTCGGCTTTGCCGGTTGTGGTTTATTCCATGCCGCAGGTGAAAAATTTGTTTAAGCAAAGACGAAAATTATTACAGGAATTATTTATTCAGGCCGATAGTTTACTTGAGTTTTTTAAAGAGAATACTCGTATAAATAATAATATATTTGTAATAACGGGTGATGTACACGAGGGAAAAACAAGATACGTAAAAAAACTTGCTCAAGAATTAATTGACAATGGTATAAAGGTACAAGGTTTTTTATGTTATGGTACATTTAAGAATAATATAAGAAGCAGTTTTAGTTTATTTGATTTGGAAACTGAGGAAACAAGAATGTTAGCGGCAGCTGAGGAAATTCCCGGTTGGATTCCTTTCCGAAGATTTTATTTTAATCCTGAAACTTTGAAAAAAGGAAATGCAATATTAAAGAACTCAGTTAATAATACACCGGGTATATTGATTGTAGATGAAGTAGGACCTATGGAATTGGAAAAAAAAGGTTGGTTTCCGGGAATTAATGATACACTTAAAGATAAAAACATTGTACATTTGTGGGTAATTCGTAAAAATACATTAAATCAGGCCTTGCTTACATGGAATATTAATCGCAAAAATTGTTTTAATATTGAGACAGCAGAAAAGTCGATGATTTTTGAACGATTGAGGAATAGAGTTTTGGTATTGTGAGTTCTGAATTTGAAATTAACAATAAAAAGAATATGAAAATAGCAATACCAACAAATGACAAAAAGATGATTGCAAAACGAATCGGCAGAGAAATTGGTTTGCGGTATATTCAGTTGACAGAAAACAATTAAAAAATGCAGATTACAGAATAAATGAGTACGACCATATAGAAGAAGTAAGACGAGGAACACAGCTACGGTAAAGTGACGGAACAACGCAAGGATTGCGATATAGTTTTATCGAAAATAACAGGACAAAATTTAAAGCGAGATTTTGATTTAGCAAATATTTCATATATAAAAATTTCGGGCGAAAATATTAGCGATATTTTGAATGATTATTTAGGAGTATAAGAAATATTGTTTTTTTGACTATAGTATAATATTTATTACTTTTGAAATATAAAAAAAAATACAGATATGAATATTTTAGAATTAGAGCCCAAAAGTGTTTGGAAATATTTTGATGAAATAACAAAAATACCCAGACCATCAAAAAAGGAAGAAAAAATTATAGCATACCTCATGGATTTTGCTCAGGAACATAATTTAGAGGTTGCTGAAGATTCGGTTGGTAATGTTTTGATAAAAAAGCCGGCAACAAAAGGTATGGAAGACAGAAAATCAGTTGTTTTGCAAAGTCATTCCGATATGGTATGCGAAAAAAATGCCGATGTAACTCACGACTTTGACAATGACCCTATCAAAACAAAGATTGAAGGGGATTGGGTTACTGCCGAAGGCACAACACTCGGTGCCGATGACGGTATCGGTATTGCTGCATCTTTGGCTTTGTTGGCTGCGGATGATATAAAGCACGGGCCTATAGAAGTTTTGATTACTTCGGATGAAGAAACAGGAATGACCGGAGCTTTTGGATTAGAACCCGGGTTTTTTGACGGTAAAATTTTGTTAAATCTTGATTCCGAAGATGAAGGAGAACTATTTATTGGTTGTGCCGGTGGTATGGATACAGCCGCTGTTTTTGAATATTCCGAAAATAAAGTACCGGCAAAGCATACTGCTCAGAAAATTTCCGTAACAGGACTCAACGGCGGACACTCCGGCGACGAAATAGATAACGGCATGGGAAATGCCGTTAAAATATTAAACCGCCTCTTGTGGAATGCCGATAATAAGTTTTCAATTAAGCTTTCGAATTTTAAAGCCGGTAATTTACGAAATGCTATTGCTCGTGAAGGTTTTGCAACCGTTCTTATTCCGGATAAAGAATTGAAAAATTTTAAATCATATATTGAATCTGCCGGAAAGGATATTAAAGCAGAGTTTTCCGTAACAGAGAAGAAACTCGAAATTAAAACCGAAAATACAGAGCAACCCCAATTTGTGATTGATGCGGATACTCAAACCAATTTATTAAACTCAATTTATGCCTGCTTTCATGGAGTATATGCGATGAGTATGAGTATTGAGGGTTTGGTGGAAACCTCCTCAAACCTATCTTCGGTAAAGTTTATAGGAGACAATAAAATTAAAATCGGTACCAGCCAGAGAAGTTCCGTGGATTCTGCAAAACACGATATAGCCCACACCGTAGGGGCAGCTTTTAAATTAGCCGGAGCAAAGGTAGAATATGGCAGCGGTTATCCCGGTTGGACTCCCAATATGGATTCCGAAATAATGAAAGTAACCGAAACCTCATACAAGAAATTATTTGACCAAACCCCTGATGTAAAAGCTATACATGCCGGTTTGGAGTGTGGTTTATTCTTGGAAAAATACCCGGATATGGATATGATTTCTTTTGGTCCGACAATTAAAGGTGCTCACTCCCCGGATGAACGTATTGATATTCAGACGACACAAAAATTTTGGGATTTATTATTGGATGTTCTTGAAAATATTCCCAAAAATTAATGCGCGTTATACCGAATACAAGCAAATATAATTTACTTTACAGTAGCACTGTTCTGTTGAAAAATAAAAAACGGATTGTCATTAAATTATTATTTTTAATCATTCTGTTTTTATTTTCAGCCGGACAGCGTTTACTTTTTGGTCAAAATTTAACCGGAAATTCCTATGAAATAAGGTATCATAAGTCTGTGATTTTACCTCATTACAGTTCCTTCAAGTATTACAGTAAAGAGCCCATATCTGCTGTTGAATTTAACTTTAAATTTCCCACTCTCGGGAATAAACCATGGCATAGTGCAAAAAAATATCCTAATATCGGAATTGGACTTTTTTATTCAGGTTTAAATAATAATGATTTTCTGGGACGAGCATTCGGAATACAAAGTTTGGTCGATTTTAGGCTAATTAGTTTTCGGAAATTTTTTTTAGATTATAGATTTGTTTTTGGAGCCGTGTATCTGACAAAACCGTTTAATTTGCAGACTAATCCTTATAATGTAGTCATTGGGTCGCATGTTAACGCTTTGGTACAGACGGGTTTTGATGCAGGATATCAGTTTTTGCCCCGTTGGCAGTCGTCAGTGGGTTTTTCTTTGATTCATTTTTCAAACGGGACCGTAAAAAAGCCCAATGCCGGCCTTAATCAATTAAGTTTGAATTTAAAATTAGCTTATACCCCAAATTTTAAAGAAAAAGCAGAGCAAAAGTTTGAGAATTTTGAGCCGAAGAACGGTTTTACTGCCATTGTATCCGGAGGTTTTCATCAGACGAGCCTTGAGTATCATAGGTTATTTTTTGCCGGTGATTTTGTTTTAGAATACAACCGGATATTTTCCCGGGGAAGCGGATTTGATTTCGGTACGGATTTATTTTTTGACAACAGTATTGCTGCCCAAATGCCTATCGACTCAGTAGTTGCCTCCAACAAGCAAGATGCTTTTTATATCGGAATGCACGCCGGCTATTCTTTTATTACCGGCAAACTGAGTTTTATATTACAAGGCGGCCCTTATATCTCAAGAAAACCGTATTCTACCCAAAGTTTCTTCACTCGTTTTGGATTTAGATATAAGATTAATAAATTTTTGATTGCCAATCTTACATTGAAGACCTATTTTGCAAAAGCTGACTTTATCGAGTGGGGGGTTGGTTATTACCTGAATTAAGCGATTATCTGCTTCGAAAAGTACCAATCTATTGAGTTATACTTTAAATGGTTTAATTATTGGCTCTTTTCAAGGAAATTGTTGGTCGTTATATTTAGTTTCGGCATATTTTTTGCGAAATCATAATTTTATGGCTATAGTTTAGAATAGTGGTTCTTTTGAATATAGTGATTATAAGGTTTTTACAAGACAATATTC
>JAYEIA010000113.1:0-2388 GCA_034659855.1 Bacteroidota bacterium | reverse complement strand
CCCGTTATGGTGCCTGGGATGATAATATCAGGTTGGCAGCTCCGCATGAGGTGGCGGCGGAGGTTTTTGATCTGGTGATCGTGGGAACGCCGCCGGATACCCATATGGCCATTGCCACAGAGGTTCTAAAAATGCCAAACTGAATCTTTTTTATGACTGTCCGAGTTAACTCCCCTCTTACCGAAACTTTATAGGTTTTCACAACTCCTTTTGAAGGGTGTCCTATATTATTTGCAAAATCCCCATCATTGGTAAAAAGAATCAGTCCTTCGCTGTCCTTATCAAGCCTACCTACAGAAAATAATCTAATATTTTTATCTTCCAGGGTAATCAAATCAACTGCAAGTTTTTCTGCGTGTTCATCCTTTAGCGAACAGGTATATCCAGGAGGTTTATTCAGCATTAAATAATAATTTTCTGTAGGAGAACAGATTTTTCCATTCACTTTTACCGTATTTTCTCCTGGAATTATGTTCACGAATGGTTTATTAACAACTTTTCCATCAACCAAAATATGTCCCCCAAGAATAAGCTTGTCACATTTTCTTCGTGATGCCACATCACATTTTGTTAGATACTTCAGTAAACGCATATAATTTTAAATCCTTTTAGTTTATTCTTTATTTTTTAAGAGTAGGCATTTGCATTACACAAAAATCTGTCTATTTTATTTGCCTAATTTCAAACACGCCCGGATGGCGGAATTGGCAGACGCAACGGACTTAAAATCCGTTGAGGCATCCCCTCGTGTGGGTTCGAGTCCCACTCCGGGTACCATTTATACCTCAGTTGTTCTCTACTTACAAAATTTCTTATTCGTACATTCGTTGCATCGCTCTCTTTTCGTACAAGGTCTGACTCGTCATTGTACGAGAAGCATTTTTCACTTCATTCAAAGGCGTTTCGTACACTGCCTGTTTCTGTTTGCAGTTATTTTTTGAACAAATAAGACTTAAAATCATTATTAACAAGTCAGTATTAATCTCAAATAAAGTTCAAAATCTCTTATTTTGAACTTGCAGAGACTGTGTGAAAAGATTTTTGGCTCTTTAAAAACCTTTTCGTGCAGAGTCTTTTTAGTCTTATTTTAACAAAATCAAATATTTTGATAATGCGAGAGAAATTATGCCAAAAAATAATATATCACTAGAAATTGGAACTGTCTATAAAAAAACTGCAAATAGTAGTTTTTATTTTCATTATCAGGTTAATGGGAAACGGAAGGTCGTCAGTCTAAAAACAAAGATGGAATAGGATAGACTTAAATAAAAAAAGACTCTGGGTTAAGCAATTTCAAACAGGAAAAGAAGTTACCATCCCTATTGCTCCTATATCGATGGAAGTACTTTTGGAAACCAAAAACTGGAAAACAGATTCTTATGTCTGCCCAAATGTTGCAGAACGATATAAGAAAGTTGATAAAAACGGAAAGAATACTGGTAACAACCTTGTCAATATTGATGCTCTTCGGGTTATCAAATGGATCGGTCTGGAACCCTCTGTAAAAGTTCCTGGACGAAAAAAGAAAGTTACTGTTTACGAATTCCATTCTTTGCGTCATACCTTTGCCTCTCACTGTGCAGAGGGCGGTGTCCCTAAAGCTGTCGTTCTTTCCCTTGGTACAAATTCAGAGGTAATTGACAAGCATTACACTCATATAGGAGACGAAGCCCAGGAAAAAGCTATTCAGGCAATCAGTGGACATTTCGATGCTGTATCAGATCGAGAAAAGATAGAACAAATACTTGAGCTGATAGAAAAATCCAAAGAAAAAAACAAGATTTTGCAGGGAATAGAAGAGATTTTAAAATAATAAAAATATTTGAGTTCAATTCTGAAAACACGAGGCCTAGAAACTACCCAAAATGCTGAATTTTACGAACAAAAGATATCTCAACACGGGCAATAAGAAACCCCACTCAAATCGCGAAAGATTGAAATCTCTGGTCGAAACTCTGCCGATTGAAAAGGTTCGGGAGATACTAAAGCAGTTTTCAAAGCCTGTCTAAATTTCTCAAAATAATCAAAATACTGCCGGCAATTTTTGTTGTCGAGTAGGCATAATATAATTTCTCCTTTAGATTTATTTATTTTTTCTGTTTTTCTCTTTTTCTCTCTCTTTCGATTAGAGAGTGTCTTCAATATTAAATCATGTGAGAAATGTCAACACCCCTCACAGAACCGGACTTGTAGATTTCCCACATCCGGCTCTTCGGTCTAACTCACAAAACTACGAAAAGATATACATGTTGTGAATTATCTTTGGTTTTGGCAGTGGATATTTCTCCAGATATTTATCGAAATCATCCCAATTCATACTTTGTTTCTGGCTTCGTCTGTTCAGCCATTTGTATGTTAAACGGATTGCCCAGTATTCGTAGGTATTTA
>JAYEIA010000112.1:0-11963 GCA_034659855.1 Bacteroidota bacterium | reverse complement strand
GCCGAAACCGGTTTCGGCTTCGCTCAACCTCCGGAAATTTGAATATTATCTTGTAAAAGCCTTATAATCTTCATATTCAAAAAAACACCTCTATTCTAAACTATAGCCTTAAGTTTTTATAATTGACTGATATGTCGTTCTTTACAAAACAATCCACAAATAACTTAAAGTACTGACTGATAGATACTTAGTTCATAATTTAACGAAGTGTTACTCTATAACTGACGTTTCGCAGTTCATTGTATTGTACTGATTTTAATCAAGATAACGTGTTATGTAATATTATAACTTGCAGTATTAAAGCTATATAGTTACTCCATTCTATTCTTTTTGTTTAACATAGTGTCTGGACGGAAATAGACGAATTTTACGAAATGAGTTTTTTTTGATGAGATTTTTATTTTTTTAAATTTGGTGATGCCACGGTATCAGCGAGTTTAAAAAAATAAAAATATCGCAAAAAAAACATTTCTAATTTTGGGTATTTCCGTTCAGACACTACATAAGCATTCCCGTTGTAGCATTTTTCGCAACTATCAAAAATGCGGTTTGGCAAAACTGACATGAATTGTGCAAAAATATATCGTCACCATCGAAATCTGGCTACAAAACCTTATATATCAGTAACTTCAAAGAATTTTTTTAAACTTTCTTGGGACACTGGTGATTATATAACAGTAATGACATTTCATTTTTATACTGTTCAATTTTTTTTTATTAAAATTTTCTCTTTAAGTTTGTACAGCAATAAAACCAAAAAAGTATGAAAAACCTAACAAAAACCAAGCTTAAAACTTTATTCTCTCAAAACCGCTGTTTTGTAGAGAGAGAGAGAGAGAGAGAGAGAAAAAGTATAAGCCTCCTTAATAATCGTTGTTATATAAAGCCTATTTTCAAAAAAACTTGGTAACTGTATCAAGTACTTAACAAAACAAAATTCTTAAAACAATATAACAATGAAAAAAACAATATTTGTAATGTCATTTCTTGCAATAATTGCAAGTGTTGCATTAATAAATTCTTGCAACAAAACAGAAATAAATGAACCTGCACAAGAGTTTGCCGACGGCACAGAACTTGCCAAGCAAATACTTGACTTTAAAGCCAATATGACAAGTAAAAGCGGAGAAAACATGTCGCTTGCCGATGCACTTAAAAATATGGAACTCCTCATTAATGCAGAACACGGATTCCCCTTTGAAGAGTACGCTGCAAGAAAACATGAGGTAGTAAGTTTCCTGTTGCAAGCCGATGAGAACGGCGAAGTTTCACAGGCACAGATCAACACAGCTTACACCGAAATGAAAAACGAAGTCAGAGAAGCATACACTAACTCCGGTTTCGACCAAAACGGCTTAATACTCGTAACATTAAGTATAAACAAAGAAGACAAGAACGAAACCACAGTTAATGCAAATGTAACTACAGGAGAAATACACTACCCCGGAAGCAATAATTTTACTGACTGCTGGTACTATGGAGATGATATGGGACAGTGTAGCGGCACACAGTATGAAGGAATAATGGACGGTGGCGATACTATAGCCAACACCATAGCCGCCAATAATCCTATATTTGGATACTATGACTGCCCCGGACCGCCGTCTGAATGGCGACTTATTCTCGACCCTCAACCTTTAATTATTTTGCAAGGAAATGAATATCAAAATGCACAAGGTGATTACCTGATGTTCTTTTATCCCGACCCCGACGGCGACGGACTATTCACCGACGAAGAAAAACAATTGTCGGCAGAAGATATGAATTATTATTATGACAATGAATATAATCTAATTTATAATATACTACCGGAAGAACTCAATTATCCTTTTCCTGATTATGTGCTTGTTAATTGTGAAATTGACGGAAATCAATTGTGGTATAATAATGATTTTGAAGATTTAACTGCACTTAGGCATAAAAACGAATTAACGTACGCACATCGTTATTGGGTGCATAAAGACATTATACCTGACCCCATAGAACTATAAATTATTTATAAATATTGATACGATGGCTTAAAGTCGTCGTATCAATTTTAAAAACAAGACAATGAAAAAACTATATACAATAATATGTATAATGTTGTTGTCAATTTCTGCATTCTCTCAAGAGTCATTCCGTGTTGAATGGGAAATCGATGATTATGCAAGACCCAAAAGTGCTATCAAGAGCAGCAATGGTAATACCTTAATTATTGGTCAAATAAATCTGCAAAATAATAATGATTTTGATGCTTTTATTTTTAAAATGTTACCAAATGGTGATTATTCATATATAAGAACATCTGCTCCGCCGGATACGAGTACGATATACCGAGATATAATACAATTAAATAACGGTAATTTTTTTGTGATTGGAGTGAACGGAGCCAGTAATTACAATAATTCCGATGAGCAATATAAATTAGTAACCGCCATATTTGATGAAAATCTTAATTTAATTTCTGAAAAAAAGTATAATTACGACTATACCTACAAAAGTATAGGATCTGTAAAAATACTTCACGAAGAAAACGGCAATATTCTGCTGGCAGCATCCGCTGTGAGATTTTCAGGCAGTCCATCTAATTATATTGACCTCGGATTATTTAGATTTACACCCGAAGGCGATACAATTGAAACAAAATTTTACCATTATGAAAGAAATGTATATATCTATGATTTTAAGAAAATTCCTGAATCGGACAATTATCTGATACTTGAATTTACAACACAGTGGTACGGCGATTTTGAATGCTATGTGCTTAAACCCGATTTAACTGCCGAATGTATTAATTATCACAGTTCTTATGACTATTCGGTAAATGAAGATCTAACACTCGCTTATTGGTATCCTGACAAATCATTTATGATGGGAAGCAGCATGTCTCTGTCTGAAAAAGAAAGAGACATAGGTCTCGGTGTTTTTCGTTGCGACACATTGGCAAACATTTCAGATTATTTATTTTTGAATCATGTTGATATTTACGACCAACATGCACCTAGTCAATGTATGTCTTATGCCGATGAAAACAGTATTTATATTACCGGATTTGTAGCTGATTATGGCAATTGTGAAAACCCCGACAGCATAGAGCTGTATGTTGTAGATACAGCCCTAAACCAAGTCGCATACAAATCGCTCGGCGGCGATATGAGCTATGAGATTTTTGGTGTATTGACTGCTAATGACGGTGGTGCAATAATATACGGAAGTGCTATAAATTATAAAAATGATTGCTCACCCAATCTTGTAGTGTACTATGTAAGCAGAGATGAGCTGGGATTACCGCCGGTAAAGGTTTTTGATATAAAAAAGACAGATGATCAAGATCTTGTTTATCCTAATCCGGCTTGCGATATTGTAAATATCCGTGTAAAAAAGAAACTCCTGCATAACCGGTCAAGAATAAGACTGTACAACAGTTTCGGCAAAAAGATATATGATTACCGCTTGCCGAGCATTGGTAACACTTTGCAACTTGATGTAAGCAATCTTGATAAAGGAGTCTATATTTATAAAATCGTTAATGATGAATCTGTGATTTCGGCAGGAAAATTTATTAAACAATAGTTTACATTATATGCTTAAAGACTTTCCAACATCCTATTTCAGGACTTGGAAACGTCTGTCTTTCCATAACGCGGAAACATTTTTTTAAAATAACCCAATACAATGGTTTAGCTCACAGTATAAATACAAATAAAAAACAATTATTAAAAAATTAACAATAATAATAACAGCAATATTTTTAACACTGGGCCTAAATGCTCAAGTAAATAACATAAACACTACCGTAACGGAAACAAACGGAAGTGCAATCGGAGAAAACAACACTTCTTCGGGAACGGCTTCATTTGTTTCAGGCTATAATTCTGTATCTTCGGGTTATGCTTCTTTTGCAAACGGAAAAGATTGTAATGCGGCAGGAAGGTATGCCACAGCTATGGGTTTAAATGCAAATGCACAGGGTTGGTGGTCGGCTGCAATAGGTTCACATGCAACAGCATCGGGTACGGGAGCAATAGCAATTGGCAATAAGGTTGATGCTCTGTTTTCGTACAGCTGTGTAATCGGAAAAGGAGTGGCAGATAACCATCTTACAAACAACATTTCAAGTAGTTTCATGGTAGGATTTGAAAGTGATATTCCTACTTTATTTGTTGGCTCAAGTCATGGTCCGGGAACATTCGGAAAAATTGGAATAGGAACTACGAACCCAACTGTAACACTGGATGTGAATGGTGATTTGAATTTTAGTGGTGAATTGTTGCAGAACGGACAGGAGTTTAAAAATTCTCCTTGGAAGGAAAAATCTAATAACATCTTTTATTCTGCAGGTAAGGTGGGCATTGGTACAACAGACCCCGAAGTTGAATTGGATGTGGCAGGAACGATTAAGGCTACTACATTTACAGGCGACGGCTCAGGACTAAACAACATACAAGGAGCATGGAGTACGAATGATGATGATGAACTTTATTTTAGCAACGCTAATGTAGGAATAGGGACAGATAACCCAAATTACGCATTATTACATCTAAACAAAGAAGAACTCGGAAATAATCAATTATTAGCTTTTAGTACGAAAGACGGAACCTACAACCCAAGAGTGTAAATTAATCACAACACAAGTGAAACTATGCAAAATTTGGAATTTACAAGTTCTTTCAGCCAAGAAGTAGGTTATGCCGATTTTATATTCTCAAAGGGTAATGTAATAATTTCAAATGACCTATGGGTAAAGCAAAATATATGGGTTCAAACATCAAATCCATGGGCCGATTATGTTTTCGATAAAGAATATAAATTGATGTCTCTGTACAAACTTGAAAAATTCATTGAAAATAATAAACATTTACCGGGTATCCCAACAGCAAAAGAAATCGAAGAAAAAGGATTAAACCTTGCTGACACAGATGCTGCACAAATGGTAAAAATTGAGGAACTTACACTTTATATAATCGAGCAAAATAAACGTATTGACAAATTAGAAAAACAAATTAAAGAACTTCATAAACAATAAGCCATGAAAAAAATAACACTATTTTTTATGTTGTTTTTAGTTTTCGAAATTTCTTTTTCGCAATCAGAAACAACACAGACATTTGAAGAGCACCAAGCAATGTTTTCAGAAATTGATGTATCTAAAATTACAACCGGCATATTATACGATAGAGTTTTGCCATTTTCCGGCATTGAAAAATTTGACGGTAACGATAAAAATGTAGTCTGTACACAAAGCAACTGGAAACAAATTTATTTTGAACTGCAAAATGCAAGTTACAACAGAGATACTGTAAATACTCATGACTTAGATTTTATTTTCGGCAGAAAAAACAGGTTTACAAACGGTAAGTTAATACCAATTTATCTGCTTAATTATGAGTATAATAAAATAAAGAAAAATGCTTTTGACGATAATTTATTGATTGTACAAAACAATAAAATAATTGAAAACCCTAAGCAAAATAAAAATCCGTATACAGAAAAAAAGGTTTTTGTTGCAGCACCCTACAAAAATCACACTTATTATGGTAATGATTTTGCTTTTACTTTTAACCGAAACTTTTTATATACGAATACCGATGAACAGATAAATGAAATTTGGGCAGATTTTGATGACGGTTTTGGAGTCAGAAAAGTTAAAAAAGACAGCGAAATATTTATAAATTATGCAGAAATTGGAGAGAAAATAATAACTGTAAAAGTAATTACGCATAATAATGATACTTTAACTACAAAATTTACATTTACTGTAAAAGCTAAAACTATTCCGGATTATACAATAACACGGTTTGAAACGGATGAAACAACAGGAAGAGTTCGTTGTTTTTGTTTAGGAGGGTATTATTATATTCCTTGTGTATATTCCGGTGAATGCGAAGGAGAGGTTTTGGAAGAACACCTCTGTAAAAAAGGGGGTAGTTTATATCATTTTAAAT
Organism: Bacteroidota bacterium; assembly: GCA_034659855.1. Classification (GTDB taxonomy): domain Bacteria; phylum Bacteroidota; class Bacteroidia; order Bacteroidales; family JAADGE01; genus JAYEIA01. Next base: position 6,036 of record JAYEIA010000112.1, on the reverse strand, counting down.
CACCTGTAACTCCCGATAAAATGGAAAAAACTATTTTAATAGTTGAAGGATTTGATTTAATGGATAATTATTTTGCCGAACAACTTTATGATGTATTTAACAAACAAAAACTTGCTGATTGTTTGCTTAACAACAATATTGATATTTTTATTGCAAACTATGATTTACCGAGAGATAATATAGCTAACAACGCCATATATATTGAAAATGTTATTGATTATATTAACGAAATAAAAGGAAATAAAACAGAACTTGTAATTGCAGGAGGCAGCATGGGTGGATTAGTCAGCAGATATGCACTTACAACAATGGAGCAAGCCGAAAAAGACACACAAACAAGGCTTTGGATTTCATTTGACAGCCCACAAAAAGGGGCAAATATTCCACTTGGGGTTCAGTATTGGTTAAAAGAACTTTATGATTGGCAGCAAGAGGCAGGTGATTTAATTAGTAAACTTAGGGACAAAGCAGCAAAACAAATGCTAATATATCATTTTGACGACTACCCTAATACGGCATCTGAAAGAAATGATTTTGTTAAAAATCTTAATAATCTTGGATATCCGCAAACAAGCCGAAATGTTGCAATTACAAACGGGGCTTCAGACGGTACCGGACAAGGTTATTCTGCCGGTAGCAAAATACTTGAATTACGACATAATACTTGGCTAACCCGAAAACGCATATTAACAGCATGGGCTGTACCGGACGGTGGTACTGACTATATTATAGCTCAACGAAAACTGGGAAATTCAATAAAATTTGAAAAAAAAGTGAGCAATACATTACCGCTTGATGCCGCTCCCGGAGGATTCAGAAGCACTATGCACGAAATTGCAGACAACGATGATTTAGGCTCTTTTTCTACGCTTACAGCTTTTCATAATAATCACGCTTTTATTCCGGCAATTTCATCGCTGGCACTTGATGTAGATGATTATTATTATAATATTTTTAATGATATAGATATTCTTGATAAAACACCCTTTGACGAGGTTTATTTTCCTAAGGAGAATGATGATAGGCATATTAACCAACCTCATGTATGGGTATCGTATGAAACGGCATTAAATATTTTAAATGAATTTTTTCCGGAAGATATTGTTTTGGGTAATAATAATCCGGATTGGAAAACCGGTGAAGTGCAAGCAACAAACAGCATAAGATTAACACAAGGATTTCATGTATCTGCATCTGATAAATTTCATACTTATATAGCTGACTATTCAAATGATTTAGAACCTGAAAATTGGACACCGCTTGATAATAAATCCCCTAATAATACTAAAAATAAAATATCAAGTTTAGAGCCATTATCACAAAAAAATATTACAATTTACCCAAATCCTGCAAAAGGTATTTTTACAATAAATTTTACCGACAGCAAATTTAAGAATAATGAAGAAAACTATAAGCTTTACGTAACAGATATTACCGGAAAAATTGTATATTCAAAAAACAATATAAACCGACATTCCTTCAATATTGATATATCGAAAGAAAAAACAGGTATTTATATCGTGAAAATTATTACAACAAACAAAGTATTCACCCACAAAATTATAAAACAATGAAAAAGATAAAACAAATATCAAGCATTCTGTTTTTTTTGTTTACTGTAATAAGCTTACAATCTTGCGGTTGGTTTCAAGAAAAATTTCAAATAGAAAGGCTTAAACAAGATGGCTATATAACAGACAAAGAAACAGGAGAAGCCATTGAGAATGTAAAGATTACCATACTAAAAGCAGAAGAATATTTTGGTGAAACAGAAGAAACAGACTATATTTTTTATACTGATGAAGAAGGGTATTATAAAATTAAAATTGATAATACTGATTATGTTTATTATATGCAAATGACCCACGATGAGTATATTTATCCTCTGCCTCAAAACAATACATATCCGCAAGTAATTGTGGGGTTTCCGGAAGAAGCAATAAATTATGAAATGGTAAAACTCGGTCCGGTAAAAATTGATGGAGATGTGAGGCATTGGCACGATGGCACATTTACAAGATTAGAAAACGCTAAAATATCAGTTTTAAAAAGAGAAATCGGAAATACGGATTATCCGGATACAACCGGCATTAAAACTTTTTCGGATGCTAACGGACAATTTTATATAGAATATGAAGGCGATAAAAATTATGAATACTTTTTAAAGCCTGAAAAAGAAGGTTATTATTACGACAAAGGAAATGTAATTGAAGACTGTGGAGAAAGTCGTAACCACGATCCGGGATATATTATTCCATATGGTTTTTCAATGGAAATTGATGAGTAGTAAACTTAAATGCAAGTTTGCAAAACAGCTTGCATTTTACAAAGTATTCACCCACAAAATTTACTCTACATGACCATTTTTGAAATTAAAATAATTACTTATTTTGATACACTATTGTCCCATTAAAACTCAAAGAGTTTCAGTTGGTTACAATCATATTCTTTGATATTCTGTATATAAGGTTTTGTAATAAGATCATTTAAATATCGCAAAAAAAACATTTCTAATTTTTGGTATTTCCGTTCAGACACTACATAAGCATTCCCGTTGTAGCGTTTTTCGCAACTATCAAAAATGCGGTTTGGCAAAACTGACATGAATTGTGCAAAAATATATCGTCCCCATCGAAATCTGGCTACAAAACCTTATATATCAGTAACTTCAAAGAATTTTTTTAAACTTTCTTGGGACACCGGTGGCTTATCCGTTTAATTTTTTTCCGGACTTTTAATCGTATCTGTCTTATTAACGGTAACCGTATCTTTGGATTTAAAAAAGCGAATTTTATCAAATTCTTTCTTCCACAAAAATCCCAGTCCCTGGGTATAGAGCCCTTGGTCATAACTAAACTCATCGTTGGCTTTGTTATAAGCCTTTAATTGGAGGGAACCGGATGGGTTTAACTTCATATTCATTTCCACCTCTCCCACAACATTGCTTGCTTGAGGGTTGGTTCCGGTTTCCTTGACACCACCGCCAACACCGGCATTTCCCTTGAGTAAAATACGATCATTCCACAACCGGGTACTTAATGCAACTTCTAATTCATCGGTAGAAATATCGGTCCCTTCCTGATAATTAACCTCAACCCCGACATCGTCGGATATATTAGCAAGCCTCCTGTTGAGCTGATTACTTACCAGCTCTCCAATTTTAACCGGCGAACCGGCGGATGCTTCTTGACTAAGACCGGGCAACGGCTGAAAGCTTCCGATAAGAAGCAATGACAAGAATTGCTCATTTATTTCATCTTGCTCCAAAGCTTTGATTTGGTTCGAGACTTGTTCTTCCTCTTCGGGGAATTCAACACCAAAAGATATTTTGGGAGCGCCTAAATTCCCTTTCATATTAATGACACAATCGACGTCGGTTTTTGCATTCTGCATCTGGGGATCCACTACCAAACTGTACAATCCGACATTATGCAAACTGTATGCAGCCGTCAAATTTACATCGGCTTCCTCCGGGTTTCCGGTCCAATTAATAACCCCTCCCTTTCTTATGGTAAAATGCTTGGAAAAAAAACTTTGCAGAGTAAACAGATAATCTCCCTGCTCAATGGTATAATTTCCGAACATTGATAAATCTCCGGCTTTGTTCAAATTCAAATTCAAATCTCCCACACCCCTGACTTTCATAATATCACCGGTTTGTTGATCCATAATAAGTTGTAACTCCGCTCCTGGTGTAACTTGCAAATTCAGATCCAAGGACATATCTCCGGTTTTAACGTCCTCATCCTCTTTGCCGACAATTAACTCTGCTTCTTCCTGTTCCGGCTCTTCAAATATCATAAAGCTCTGTTCCTCTTCTAAGCTTTCACTCGAAGACAAAGGAACAAAAAGCGAGGTATTGTCATTGGTTTTAATATCTACGTTAAGCTTCAGATGTTCCGGTGAACCTCTGAAATAAATATTTCCGGTTCCGTAGGCCGTTCCGTAAAAGGATAATGTATCACCGGGGTTTATATCAAGAAATTTCAGATTATTGGTTTTTAACGAAATATCAAAATTAAAATTCTTAAAAGAGTCATGGGTTATTTTACCTTTCAAAAATCCTTCTTGCTTATTTCCTGATATTAATTTTGTTTCGGATATAGTTATTTTTGAATTATCAAACGTCAGATGCAATTTTTTGAACGTGTAGAAAGTATTGAGAAATTTGGATCCGAAACCGTTTAAATGTAAATCGGCCTCTCCTTTAATTATTGGGGCACTGGTGTATCCGCTCAGTTCAAATTTTGACTTTAAAAAAGATGATCGATGCAAAAATATCTGACTTTGATACAATGACTTAAACGTACTCAGAGAAAATGCGTTAAACTCAACATCTGCAGAAATACTGTCCTTTCCCGGCCAATAATAGCCTTCAAACCGGTCTATGGTATCTTGCCTTTGATTCAATTCCGGTTTGCCTTTTACATTATACACCAAAAAACTAATATTGTCTTGCGTACTATTCCATTCTGAATTCATAAACATATCTCCCAAATAGATATCGTTTACCACAATACTGTCTATTCGGTTATCGGCAATAACAATTAGGTTCTTGTACAACTCCCTAAAACTAAAGTCCCCGTTCATGTTTCCCTCCAGCTTTGTATCTTTGGGCAAAAAGCTGCTTAGATTTTCTAATTTAAACTGATTAAAGCTTAACTTGAGTTGAGATTTCGGACTCTCAGAAACTGCCCCGCTGATGCCTATTTGTTGATTCCTGTATTTAAAAGATAAACCTTGAATAGCAATACTCGATGAATCAGAAATAATTGTTGCTTCCGGGATGTTCCATTTTTTTCCTTCAGCAATAATATATGAGCTGTCGATTCCAATCTCCACAATACCGGATTCACTTTTATCAAAAATTAAATCACCGTCAATTTTACCGCTGCTAAAAGCCCTGCTGCTGCCTTCCCATCCAATAAAATAACTACCGATTGAATCGTACAGGTTGCCCTTAAATGAAAAATTGTCAAATTTTAACTGATCGGCAATATTTATACCTTTGGCTGTTGTTCCTACAAATAATTCCTTCCCTGCTGTGTTTCCCTTCACTTCCAGTCCTTCTACATCAACGCCTTTTGTTTTAAAAGTCGGAAAATATAATCTAAAGTTAAGATAATCACTTTTTGCATCAAAATTTGCACTCAGAGAAGTGTTTTGGGCTATTCGTATTGAGGGATCTACAAACTGAATAATCTTTGAGGTATTTTTAAACACACAATTCAGGTTTAGAGCTGTCTCATTATCAACCTTTGGTTTGATCTGATTTTCCTTGCTCGCAGGATTATACAAAAGAACAGCCGCTTTGAGACCCGAGATTAAATCTTCTGTTTTTCCGGTTGTTGTTAAACGAAGTTCTGCAAACTCCGAATCAATCTTATATTTTTTTATAGGTTTATCCCCTTGATATGAATCAATTACGGAAGAAAATTTAAAATCGTTAAACTTGACCGTCAAGGTATCGTATTTAAATACAAGCGGCTCTTCAAAAACAATATCACCAACCAAATTATCGGGGCTGTTACCCATCAATGTTCCGTGAATATTGAAAGACAGCTCTTCCCTTTTATCCGTATTCGGAACAATGGCTTGTAAATTAATATACTCTGCATCGGCCCTGAAAGATATTGCCGGCAATTGGTTTGTAAAATCAGCAGAGCCGGTAAAAACAAATTTCAAATCGTCGGTATTAGTATTAATTGTCAAGCTGTCAAGCGACATATCACGCATCCGAGCAAAAATGTTTAAGTCCTTATACGTGTAGCCCCCATATTGCAAACTGTCAATTGTTCCTCCGGTTTCAAATTCTATCTTATCCTCTTTGGTCAGAGTAAAATCAATATTCTGTTGCATACTCACCACTCCTAAATCTTCGTTGGCAAGAATTTTACTCAAGTTAATTCTTTGACCTACTATTTGTCCGTACAAAAATAATTCTCTCTGCTCATCCTTACCCCCCGTAAATCTTAAGTCCAATTTTCCGAATGCTCCGGAGAATTCCCCCATGGTAAAAAAATTATTTCGAGTTCC
>JAYEIA010000111.1:0-12035 GCA_034659855.1 Bacteroidota bacterium | reverse complement strand
GGCAACTCCGGCGGTGTATAACGGGAAAGTATATATTGCTTCAAAAAACGGATTGCTGTACGTTTTGGGGGATAAATCCAAGCCCGTAAATCCAACGCATGATTATATAACGCCGGACAGTCGACTGTTCTTTTCGGATGCTCGACAAATCATCAGGCTGGGTTTGAAATAGGATAAAAATAGGAGTAATTGTCAGATTTTTATATCATGGGGAGCTTCGAATGGCCTATGCAGACAGAATTTGTGTAATCGAAAAACACCATAAAACCACTGACAACCAAGCAAATGATATAGTTTTAATCTGTTTTTATTGGAATAACGTATGGTTCTTTTCCTGCAAAAACAATGGGAACTTTGATTATCTTGTCTTTCTCTATTTTGTTGTCAATAAGCTCTTTGTAATATTTATTTCTGTCTATTTGATTGACTGCTAATTTTAATTGGTTGTTAATTCGTTTTAAAAAAGCATTTTCGCTTTCGTTTTCTTGTTGTTTGTCAATTTGTTTTATTTCAATTACAACTCCGGTTTGCTTATGCAAGGGGGCATGTCCCCTTGGTATGAGCATTATATCGTACCGCCCTTCACCGCTTTCTTTGTTTGATTTTATTATGTAATCATCTCCAATTATTGCGAGTAAACCCAAAGTATAGGAATGATAAATATATTCATTGCTTTTTGCTGTATCGTAGTAACTAAATGTATCTCCAATAATTTGCTTAAAACCTTCTTCAAATTTTTCTATTTGATTGTTTATTAGATGGTTTGCAGTATTTTGAAGTAATGATTTTATTATTTTAATATCTGTTTGTATCCATTCGATAATTGTTTTTTTGAAGATAATTTTTAGTTCATAATTTGGAATTTTTAATTCATACTCACCAAACCTTACTTGATTTCTAATCGTCAGATAGCCACTATGGGCAAGCAAAGTCCATAAAACTTCTTTTGGCGTGTCTAAATCTGTAAAAACAAAATTTTCTTCAATATCTTTTATAATTATCTCATTGTTAATCAGTTTTAATAATTCTTGTCTGATGTTATCTGCATCTTTTTTCTTAATTTCATTTTTAATCAATTCATTTGCACTTGTATTTGTCCAAAATGTTTTAAATCCGTCTTCCGGGTGTAAAGCATAATTTAATATAGACCAAGGATTGTAAATGTCTTTTTCTCTGCCAAATTTATATCCGTTATACCATTTTTTTATTTTATTATAATCTGTTTTTACTTTAAAGTCGTTTATTATTTCTTTTACTTCCTGCTCGGTAAACCCAAATTTATCCGAAAACTGATTATTTAATATTGAGAAAACGCTCAAATTATTTAATCCTGAAAAAATACTTTCTTTTGATACTCTTAAAATCCCTGTAATTATTCCTTTGTATAAATTTACATTATCTTTAAATGCACCGCTCAATAAATTTCGCATAAAAGATACGACTTCATCGTAGAATTTTCCGTATCCGGCTTGAATAGGTGTATCGTATTCGTCAATCAATATTACCACCTTTTGGTTGTGGAAGCGTTGCAGATAGGAACTTAGATTGAATAGACTTTTTTCAAATTTGGTTTCATTAGCTGTTTCGTTTACAATATTTACAAAATCGTTTGTTTCTTTTTCATTTAACAAGTTATTATTTAACAGATAATTATGATGTTGATATAATTTAGAAATTTCATCTGTTATGTGTTGATAACAATTTTTCCAAGTATTTTTTTTTGCATCTTTAAAAGTTAGATAAATTATAGGATATTTGCAACAGTGTTGTTTTATGTCATTGCCTTTTTGCCAAATTTTTAAATCTTTAAACAGTTGCTTATTTTCAGGTTCGCTTATATCAAAAAAATATTTTAGCATCGACAAATTTAATGTTTTACCAAACCTGCGAGGACGAGGCAATAGCAATACTGCCTTCTGTGCTTTTAATACTTCTTCTATGAGCAATGATTTATCTACAAAATAGTTATCGTTTTGTATTATATCTTTAAAATCGGAATGTCCAAGGTTTAATTTTTTCATTTTTATAATTTTATGATAGTTTGCTGTATTTTATTTTTGTTAAAATAGAAGAGTCCGATCTAAAAAAGGATGTTTTATTTTAGCAAAACAAGTTATGTTCTTGATTATCGGAGTTTTATAAATTAGGTTACAATTAACTTAAAACTTTTATTTTTCGCACTTTAACTTTATAAACTTTTAACGTTATAATTTTTTAAACTGAACTCATAAATAGTTTTAACTTCGCAAAAAGTAGAATCAAGTGAAAAACTATTCATACAAGCTCAAATTATACAGCAAACTCCGATTAATAGAAAAAAATATAAGCCAAAATCATCCATAAACCTCCAAAAACACCGGCAATTGCCAGCAATCTGCTTGCCGGGCGAAGTTTCAGCATAATTTCATCAGCTTTTAGTTTCGACTCGGGGGAGCGCGATAAAAAGTGCTTGTTTATTTTTGCATAACCCAATAAAAGTCCGTTTAGAGTAATAAGAATTGAGCCACCAAGTCGTGTGATCCACCAAATGAAATGTTCATCGATAATGTTAATGTCAAAAATTGTTTGCAGAAAGGCCCATGCGCCCCACAGAACCGCAATAACTCCAATCCATGCTTGATACGGACCGATTCTGTCGATAAATTTTTGTGCATCCGGCTCTCGGGACACAATAAGTTGGGGGGCTATCAATAAACTGATAAATATTAAAACTAAAGCATTAAGCATAGCAATTATTTTTTATGATTACAACTTCAAATATATTGATAATTTTATGAAATAACAGCTTTATTTATTAAGAACTCAAAAAATCGGGACTTTACAGAAAATTAATGTGTCCGAAAATATTATCGGAGGAAATTCAGGGATTGGCCCGAAAAATAATTAATAAATTTGCTTTTTTCAGACTTAGTTACGAATTCTACCTTATGAAGTTTGGAAACGCTCTGAAAGAGCAATTTAATTTAGCCCGGTGCAACGCACCGGGTCCGGAATAAACGAGCTTGTTCGCCTTGCAAGGGCAGTTTATTAATAAGTTGCTTTTACAAGGCGAGATTAAAATTGACAATAGCCCAAGGCGTTGCCTTGGGTTGAAATAAACCGGGCTTTCAGCCCGTCACGGAAAACTCCTACTGAATTAATTTAGACTTTCAGGCTAATTTTCAATTTGTTTTAACTTCGTAAAGTAAAACTAATACCTATTGACCGTACTGTTCAATTAGTTTATGGTAAACTTTCATAATTAGGAAGGCTTCCACAGAACTTTGATAATATTTTCGAAGCTGCTTATTTCCTTTTTGTTTGATGCATTCGTAGTGTAATTTATTGAGGTCGTCAGTTTCGCTTAAGTATTTACGAATCATTTTTCTGCTGTTGGGCGGATGGTGGTGCAAACAGGCGGTCATTCCGGAAATGAAGATTTGAAGTTTTCGTTTTTTTTCGAGATTATTTTCAATGCCTTTAAAGAAAGTATTAAACTTATAAATTGTACTGTCTGATTTGAGCTGATAAGAGAGTCGCTCCCAGTTGTCATAAGCAAAGAACACCGCCGCCTCATTGTGGTGGTCAATGGTTTTTAAGTCGCTCAAAGAAGCAAAGCGTTTAAACTTGTCCGATAATCGAGCATTCGTATTTATATCATCAAGGGCTATGGACGTCAGCTGAAAAGGACCAAAGCTGTTTATTTGGTCAAATCTCGAAGGAAAAAATTGCACAAATTCCGTTCCGGCTCCTCGGAGTAATAAGTCATAATAGTAGGCTTTGAATATTGGGTTGATTGGCTTTATACTTCCGTCGGTAAGCATATGGGAGGGAGGCATCAACTCTTGTATATTAAAACCCAGCAGAACGTTGGGCGTGATATTTTGCACAATAAGACTCATAAATTCTTTTCGAGCCGGGCTGTACAAATCTTTCATATCGTTGTGCAAGTTTTTCATTTTTTGAGTTGCCGAGGTGATATGCAACTCTCTGTATTCTCTGATACTCATTGTGTTGTCTGCCCTCAGGTTGCGGTCAATTGCAGTAAGTGCCGTGAGATAAATGTCGGTTGACATTTTTTTATTCCGATTAATGATAAAGTTCCCTTTGGCCGTCCACATTTTAAGCATTCCGGCGGAATAATTTACAGAATCAGAATTTTTAAAAACACCCAGAGGCAGTGCAAACCCACGCATATCATTCCGGTTGACAATACTGTCGGCCAGCAAATCGTTGAAGTCTTTTTGCATAAGAGTTTTGCAAATTCGTTTTTCAGTTTTGTGATTAATTACCCCGAAGGTATCATTGTAGATAGGTTCAGTGATAAGAAAATCAGCTCTTTTATACTGTGAAAATCCTTGAGTTGTGATGATTAGAAGTAATAAAAGTACCTGGCCGATTTTATATATTTTCATAAGATATGTCTGTTTAGGGGTTGTGATGAAAAAAAATGACAGTTTTAAACGAGTTTAAAGCGTCAAGTTATTTCGGAACAATCTCTTAGCTGTTGAATTGCATAGTTCTGAAAGGCAAATTAGTATTTTTTAACAAATATATGCTATTTGTTTAAAGATAATGTATTTCATTGCCCGGAAAATTTTTAACTTTGTTGTACGATGACAGCGGTAGGACTATTGTTCTTGCTAATAAAAATTCAGCCTTTCAGCTTGTGAGCTGTAGGCACAAAATTGTATTTGTGAAAAATATTTCAAAATTAGTATTCAAGTCTTATATAGGCCCGTTAATTTTTACCTTTTTTATATCACTGTTTGTTTTATTGATGCAGTTTTTGTGGAAATGGATCGAAGATTTTATCGGGAAAGGTTTAGAGTGGACAATTATCACCGAAATATTATTTTATGCTTCAGCGGCATTGGTACCCATGGCCCTACCTTTGGCTGTGTTGTTGGCCTCGGTAATGACTTTTGGAAATATGGGGGAGCATTATGAACTAACGGCCTTAAAAGCGTCCGGTATTTCTTTATTAAAAGTAATGCAACCTTTAATTTTCCTTGTCGCATTTATTAGTGTGGGGGCTTTCTTCTTTTCAAATAATGTTTTGCCTTATTCCAATTTAAAGATGGCTCGTTTACTTTTTGATGTCAACCGGAAACGTCCGGCACTAAATATAAGAGCGGGAGTTTTTAATAATGATATTCAAGGTTTCAGCATAAAAATAAGCAGTAAGTCGGATAACAGTAATATGATGTACGACTTTATGATTTACGATCACAGCAAACGTGCAGGTAATCCGGAAGTTACTTTAGCCGATTCCGGGTTTTTGGAAATTACCGACAATCAAAAATATATGATTGCTACCTTGTACAGTGGGAGAACCTATACTGAGATGCAAGAAAAAACTCGAAGTATCAAAGAAAGAGAGTACCCTCATCGTACGGATTTGTTTGATAAAGAAGTGATAATATTTGAACTTACCGGATTTGATATGAAAAGAAGTCAGGAGGGTTTGTTTCGTTCAAATTATCAAATGATGAATTTGTCTCAATTGTCGGGTTCCATAGATTCACTGCTTAAGGTATACCAAAGAAGGCAGTCTAATTTTCCGGACCGACTAATGCGTTACAATTATTTTAAAGTAGAACATAAAGCCGCTTCAAACAGTGACAGTATGATGCAGGTAAAGGATTCTTTAAGAAAATATGCAAAGCCCGAGAATTTAAAGGCGAGTTTTAATTCCGACAGCTTATATGCCATTTTGACTCCCGGTCAGGAACGACAGGCTCTCCGAATTGCAACCGAAGATTCCGAACGTTTGCTGAACACAATAAAAAGCAGCGGAAAGAGTATGCACGACAGGTTGCGTTGGATTCGGAAACATCAACTGGCTTGGTATCAAAAATTCTCTTTATCATTTGCTTGCGTTATCTTCTTTTTTATAGGTGCCCCTATGGGAGCCATAATTCGTAAGGGAGGTTTCGGAATGCCGTTTCTGGTCTCCATTATATTGTTTATGGTGTATTATGTCATTTCCATAACCGGAGAAAAATTTGTACGAGAAGATGTCTTACCGGTATTTATAGGCAGTTGGTTGTCTTCGGCCGTATTATTTCCTTTCGGCGTTTTTGTAACTTATAAGGCTTCTACCGACTCGGTTTTGCTTAATACTGATGCCTATAAGAATTTTCTAAAAAAAATAAGGAAATTTATTTGGTCTAAATAGCGTTTTAGCTAATAGGGATATGCAATGACTTCTGCAAGCCCAGCCGAAAAACAGTAGCCTGTAAATATCTGATTGCGTATATTAATGGTGACCAAAATTATAAAAACAGCAAAAGAACGAATGAGTTCAGTTTGAAAAGTTATAAAGCTGAATCATTAAAAAATTGAACCATTAAATCATTAAACCATTGAATCATTAAAAATTGAACCATTGAACAATTTTCTACAAATACATAGAAAAGTAAGCACTTTTATACGCTATCAAATATCTTATATACTGAGAGTAGTCTATTTGGTAACGATAAATTTTCCGTTATAAGAAATCCCTTTGTTGTCTTTGACTCGAATAAAGTATATCCCTCGACCGAGTTCCCGAATAAAGATTTTTTTACGCGAGCTGCGATCACTTTTAACAAGCTGCCCGGTGGTATTATAAATATCATAGCTTACCATTTCGCTGACAACTTCCGGGGGCAGAAAAACCGTAATCTCATCAATGGCCGGGTTTGGATTTATGCGGACACTCTTTATTGTTTTCTCGGGAGCATTTTTTTGCTCAGCATCGGTTATCACCGGACGTATCATAACGGCACCTTCAATTTGCGAAGGTATCCATTCCCCGCTGATATTGTAGAATAAGTGTTGATTGGCTTTGGTGTTAAAATCAAAACCTACATTCAGCATTTCGGCTTGTGTTTGTGTCCAACCAACGTAAAAGGTGTCATCGACAAAAACCGGTTCGTCTAAGGGGTAGTTGTGGAATTTATTCAATTCATCAGCATACTCGGGTCTCACGCCTTCTTGCGAAAAGAGGGGTTCCGATTCCGGAAAACCGGATTCAGCTTGCTCCCATATATTGAGCCGGAAGTAGTCTTGCCCTTCATCGTTCAGACTGCGATTAAAGTACATGTTTACGGAATTGACGGTCATGGGTTTTTCTGCGTAAAACTTATAAGCAATTCTCCCGTATTTTGTTCCCGAACCGTATAATCCGTAGCCGGCTTCTGCTGTACCGTCGTCGTAGGCGTAGTAGTCTGCAAAAGTGTGTATTCTGCTGATGCTGTTGTTGCGTTCAAAATCAAAATCGGCAGTAACCAAGCGTGCTTTAAGCTCAAACGTCATTTGTTCTTCTCCGTTGTCGGCAAAAGAAAAGCCGGTAGGAATCGGCAATTCGCCGCGAGTGTATCCGGGTACATTATATGAACCGGCATTGATGACCTGAGTGTTATCTCCGGAAGGATATTCTGAAATGCTCAATTTTAAGCTGTCAATTAATCGAAAACTGTTATCATTGTTTTTGTAGCTGACTTGTATTTGTGGACTGGTAAATTTTTCGGGATTTGTCAGAAAATGACCCCAAGGCATTGAACTGTAAGGTGTAATGACTGAATTTAAGGCTTTCGTAAAAGCTAAATCTTGAAATGAATCATCGTCGGCATTTCTGTTTTTGTCCAGATAAATGTAATCAATATGCCAATGGTCAACATTAATGGCCAAGTCGGGGTAGACGGCCGATCCTAAGCTCACATAATTTTTAAATCGGAATTGAAAACCGTTTTTCAGCCACTTGGTCTCTGTTATTGGTAATATAATATATTGAAAGTCTGTGTTAGTAGTTCCTTCAGTAAACCAAACCGTTTCCCACTGTTGTATTTCGGTATCAAAAAATTCCAGAATGAGTGAATCGGAAGCTTCGGGAGCATCGCCGTATCCTTTTGCAGCAAAGAAAAAACTTAAATAAACATTATCTCCGGGAGTAAGTTCGAGGTTTATCGGCAAGGAGGTGAGTTTGTCGGCAATATGGGAATATTCATAATCGGCATTTTCATAAAAGTCGCCGGTTTGGTCAAGGGCATCAAAACTTGCCATGCCCCAAGTGGGCGGTGCTTCTGCTCTGTTTGTATTGATTGTTACATCTTGATTTGCCCATAACTCCGGAATAGGAGCCGGGCCTTGATAGGAAAAATCATCGGTGAACGGAAGTTCCACGGTGTCGGTACTCTTGCGGGGAGGATTTTGTTTGTTTTTTTTCATACCGGCAGACAAACTACCGGATACGGGTATGATTATTTCCTGAGCAAATGACAAATTTCCGAATAAAAACAGCAGGATTGAGAAAATGAGAATGTGTTTTTGCATTCCGTTGAGTTTTTGATTGTGTTTGATGATTCAAGTTTGACTTTGTGTTCTGATAGTCAAACGCAAAAGAATAAATTTTGTTTTGAAACCGACATCAATTCTGAATCATATTTTCTTCAAAAATTGTATCTTGAAGCATACTCATCCAAAGATCTATTTCATCACCGGGGTTCAGCGGAACATTGGGTACCGGAAATTGTTTTCTCACCATGGCCTTTAGAGAGTCTTCTGTTGTAATAACCGTTTGGTCATAAAGTACAGTTCCGATGTTCAGCAGGTGGTTGTTGATTTTGCTTTGGGCTTCTTCTTCAGTTAAACCGATTAGAATTGGGGTATTTGTATTTTGCATATTTCCGGATTCTCCCAAAACCAAATCAATGGCAGAGTATTTTTCAATTTCGGTTCCGGGAGTTATTTCATTCCCTCTGTACCTTTGTTCCAATACAACATTATCGTATATCGAAGGTTTATAGCTTATTTCTCCAATAGTGAGTCCGTAACTTTCAATATCTGCTTTTGCTTGAATAAAAGTCATGTCAGTAAAATCCGGCATATCAAGTAATTTTGGTGTTACAGACTTTATGGTGGCAAAAATTCTTCGATTGGTTTTTACTTTAAAATCGGGTGGGGGATTTTGCAAAATAATGGTTCCCCTTTCGCCGGGAGCATTATATACCGAATCAATTATTTGAAGTCTCAGTTTCTTTTTCTTAGCCAGCACTTTCGCTTCTTCAATGGTGTGCCCCTTAAAATTGGGTACAGAGAATGCTTCCCCGTGATTGGTATATAGTTTGAGCCACAACAGTGTAAGCAAAATAAGGACAATTGTGATACCTCCTAAAAGCAATAATGTTTTTAAAAGGCGTTTAAAACCGGATTTTTTATTTACAGGTGATTGCTCTGTTTGTTCCATATGTTTTAATTTTTAATCAAGAGTGGGTATTGGTTTATTTTCCACATTTCTGTATTAACCGGACTTTGTTTACTTTTCTTTGTTGGATGAAAACTTTGTCGAAAATAGTCATTTGTTTAGTGATTTACAAACCATTTTTCCATCAATAGTTTTTCAAAACATTATATAAGGTGTCTCTTTCAGTGGGCTTTTGTCCGGCTTGCTTTATGAGTTCTACTATTTCGGCGGTATTCATTTTTGGATTTTGATCTTCAGCGCCCGCCAGCGAATAAATCTTGGTGGAATCATCAATGGTGCCGTCCACATCATCCACTCCAAATGCCAAAGAGGCTTGTGCGGTTGATTTTCCTATTCCGGGCCAGTAGGCTTTTATGTGGTTAAAATTATCCAAGTATAGTCTTGATACGGCATAATTTCTAAGGTCTTCGTGCGCCGAAATTTCACCAATGTAAGAAAGGAGGTTATTTTCCTTTCTGAATTTCAGCGGAATAAAGGTATTAAATCCATGCGTTTCGTCTTGAAGGTTTCTCAACCTTTTCATGTGATCAATTCTATGCTCATAAGATTCTATATGGCCGTATAATATTGTTGCATTTGACGGCAAGCCTTCTCGATGAGCCGCTTTATGGATATTGAGCCACATGTCGGTAGAGGCTTTTTCATCGCATAGCTGTTTTCTTATTTCCGAATCAAAAATCTCTGCCCCACCTCCCGGGATAGAGTCCAGTCCGTAATCTTTCAGCAATCTCAGCCCTTCATCGATAGGCAATTTTGCTCGTTTTATCATAAATTCAAGTTCTACTGCCGTAAATGCTTTGATATGGATATCAGGTAAAATCTTTTTGATTTCACTCATCATATTTCCGTAATAGTGTAGGTCTCTTTTGGGGTGAACACCTCCTACAATATGTACTTCGGTGACTTTAGAACCTTTATAGGATTCAGCTTTTTCCAGAATTTCATCAATAGTGTATTCCCAAGCTCCGTCTTGATTTTGTTTTCTGGCATAGGAGCAAAATTTACAACTGTAAATACAAATATTTGTTGGTTCTATATGGAAATTTCTGTTGAAATAAACATTTTTTCCGTTTTTCCTTTCTTTTACATGAGTGGCCAGTACCGCTAATAAGCTAAGTTCGGCCTCTTTGTATAGTATCAAAGCCTCATTATCACTGATGCGCTTGCCGGAGAATATTTTTTCGGCAATTTGAGAAATGTGGCTTGGTGTATCACTACTTTTAATGGCTGATTGTATAGAGTCTTGATATTTCATTTTATGGTCATTTAATGATAAAATTTATGCATCGGATGTTTTTTGATATCGTAATTTATTCCCATGCAGTATCCTGTGATAAATTTTGTGTCCAAATGTATTATAAATTGTCTTTATAATAAAAAAATCCTTTGACATCTCGCTTGTCAAAGGATTTAAATATAGTTACAGTATAATAATTATACTTTGTGATTACCGGTATCAGAAACAGATAAAGATTTTCTGCCTTTTCTTCGTCTTGCAGAAATAGTTTTTCTGCCGTTCTTGGTCTTCATCTTAGCCCTGAAACCGTGCTTATTTTTTCTTTTCCTTTTCGAGGGTTGAAATGTTCTTTTCATGATCTGTTAATTTCGGATTATTTAATTTTTATTTCGAGTGGCAAAGGTAAACTTTTTTTAATAAGTACAAAAAAACATTACTATTTTTTACTTGAATTTAGCAATAAAAAAAGAGACAACTAACATTAGTTATCTCTTTTTTGCATTGAGCTGTTCAGTAATATTCCATTTTGATGATTTTTTGTAAATGGGTTGTAAAAAAATTACAGAAATTACTTTTTATTCATCATGTCATCCAAATCATCTGTTGATTTCTTGAAATCGTCGAATGCTGTATCAAAGAATTTTTTTGTAGCTTCCCATTTCTCATCAGTTTGAGACGACAATTTTTCAAAATTTTTCTTCAAGTTTTCACCTTTTTCCGATAAATTATCAGACAATAATTGATAATTCTTCTTTACTGATTGAGTTAACTCTTTGGTTCGCTTATCCACAGCGGTCGAAAATTTATTGATGCTTTCTTTCGTTAAAGTCTGTCCTTTATCTTTTGCGGTTTTTATCTCTTTTATGATATTGTCGTATTCGTTACCAATGCTTTCTTTTTGCTGTTTGGTTTTTTCTTTAATAAAACCGGTCACATTAGTATAAGTCTCCTTGGAAATAGTCTCTCCCTTTTCCTTGGCATTCGTAAGATCTTTAACCATAATGTCATATTCTCGTTCGGTGTACTTTTTGACATCATCGGACGTCTGACCTAAAGCTGCTATCGTTTTATTATACTGTTCTGTAGTTAGTTTATTGCCTTTTTCAAAGGTGTTTTTTAAACTGTCTGTAATGGTGGCATAATATTTTTCTGTATGAGTTTTTAACTTGCCTGATGCTTTTTGCAATGCATTCACCGAAGACTTATATTGTTCTTCGGTAACCGTTTTGCCTTTTTCAGTCAGATCTTTAATATCGGAAAGTGCCGTGTCTTTTTCCTTTTCAATGTCTTTTATTTCTTTTTCGGCTTTTACTTCTTCTTTTTTTATTTTCTCTTTTGATTTGTCTATAATTTCTCTTGATTTTTTTACGGCATCTTCGAGTTTATCATTTGCTTTCTGTTTAAAATCTTTCTTGTCCATGTTACTTGTATTAATAATGTTAAACTATCCTTTGTATTTATCTCGCTAAGATATAAAAAATTATTTTAATCTAATATTAATACGATAATTTCCTTGAGAATGATCTTATTATATGCCGGTGTGTTGATAGCTTGTAAGCAAAACTAAAA
>JAYEIA010000110.1:0-2412 GCA_034659855.1 Bacteroidota bacterium | reverse complement strand
AAAACAAAAAAGCCTCACGATTTCTCGTAAGGCTCTCATTTTTAAGTCGGGGCGGCAGGATTCGAACCTGCGACCCTCTGCTCCCAAAGCATAAACAGCATTTATTTTACAGTTATCTTTTATATGCTATATACTTTGATTTTCAGTAGTTTAAGTAAAACAGCTTTCCTTGACTTATTAAATATTTATCTCTTATTTGCATGTTTTGTATGCAAATTGTATGCAAATCGTATGCAAATTTGTATCTTTGCATACAAAGACATAAAGCATGAAAAATCATAGTGTTTCAATCTATCTCGATACAAGGCGCAGCAAGGCAAACGGCAAATATCCCGTCAAGTTGCGAGTATTTCAATCCGCACCGCGAAGACAAAAACTGTATTCCACCGTTTTTGAATTTAGCAAAAGCGAATTTGAAAGCATTTGGGAAACAAACAGACCCAGGAAAAAACACAAAGAAATACGCAGTAAACTTCAGGCGGTTGAACTAAAAGCATACAAAACGGCCGAAAGCATTGACCCTTTTTCTTTTGAGCAGTTTGAGAAGAAATTGTATCGCAAAGCCGGTGACGGCATCAATATCAGTTACCGGTATTCCGAAAGAATTGCGGAGCTGAGGGAGTTTAACCAGATTAGCACCTGCAGTACTTATGAGCTGAGTCAAAAATCTTTGGCTGAATATGCTGAAGTAAAGAAAAAACAGAACTTTGATAAGCTGACTTTTTATGACATTAGGGCAAAATGGTTGAATGAGTACGAGTATTATATGACCGAAGAAAAAGGACTCAGCCTAACAACGGTCAGTATGTATTTGCGAACCTTAAGAGCTGTGTTCAATCGTACCATTGATGAGGGAGAAATAGATAAAGCTGTTTATCCGTTCGGTAAGCGAAAGTATCAGTTTCCCGCTAAAAAGAATGTAAAGAAAGCACTTTCGGCTGAACAGTTGGGTATATTGTTCAATGCAGAGCCGAAAAATAAGCAACAAGGAAAAGCCAAAGATTTTTGGTTCTTCTCTTATGCCTGCAACGGTATCAATATTAAAGACATTGCTTTGCTGAAGTACAAGGATATAAAAAATGACCGAATCGAATTTATTCGCTCTAAAACGCGAAGAACCTCAAAAAAAGACTTGAAAACCATAATTGTCTATCTGAACGAGTTTTCATCAGAAATAATAGAAAGATACGGCCGTGATGAAAAAATACCTGAAAGTTACGTTTTTGACATATTGACGGAAGAATTGACGGCACAGGAACAAAAAGTTAAAATACAAAATTTCACTCGTTTCATAAATCAACATATTAAAAAGCTGGCTAAGGCTAATGAATTGCCTGAAGAAATATCCACTTATTGGGCTCGGCACAGTTTTGCCACCAATGCCATTCGTAAGGGGGCCGGAATGGAATTTATACAGGAAAGTTTAGGGCACTCCAACCAAAAAACCACCCAAAGCTATTTTGCCGGTTTTGATGATAAGGCCAAAAAGGAATTCTCAAACTCAATTATGGATTTTTGAGGGTAGTTTCCGGGCATATTGGAAGGTTTACCAAGCGGGAGAGTTTTTACAGTTTATATTTAGTTCCTGAACGGAATAGCATAATTGACAGATATACAGATTTATAGTGTTATTATTAAATTTGAATAATCGTCATTTATTGTCATTTACTTTGCTGCCGATGATAGTCATTTTTTATAAGTTTTTGAAAATGACAATATAATGACTATCAATGACTATTTAATGACAAAAACATTCAAATATAGAATAAGCATGAAACTATTATTATACTTGCATTACAGAGTTTCCGTTCAGAGACTATTTAAGGTTGATTTTTAAAAGTTGGTGAAACGGCTTATGTTCTCACTGAAAATAAATACGGAGAAATTCCGGAGCAAAAGTTAAAATTTCTGCCTTTGGTACATGCCGGAAATCTGTTGTAAGTTGTAGGCAAATTTGATGAAATCAGGGCTTGACTTTGCCACTCACAGCACAGCTAAAACGCTATTGTTTGTGAAAAAGCAAGTGAGTCAAACCCTGACTTTCTTGAATTTACCTTGATTTTTTAAAGGTAACATTTGATTTTTACCTTGACTTTTTAAAAGTTAGTTTGTATCTTAGCCGTGTATAAATGAAATAATAAGAATATGTTCAGAAATATCAGAGCCAAATTGCAAAATTGGAAAGATGCCGAAAACCGTAAACCTTTGTTAGTAAGGGGTGCCCGACAGGTAGGAAAATCGTATTCGATTAGCGAATTTGGGAAAAAGCATTTTGAGGGGGATGTGCACATACTTAATTTTGAAAAATACCCGGAAGCTCATGCCATTTTTGAACAAAATTTCGATGTAAATCGCATTATCAGTGAATTGGAACTGTTTCTGAACGCACGAATAGTTGCCGGAGAAGATCTG
>JAYEIA010000109.1:0-2414 GCA_034659855.1 Bacteroidota bacterium | reverse complement strand
CGTTTATATAACGTTGGTTGTAGGAACCGGATAATTTTATAACCGGAAGATACTTTGAAAATTGCCAGTGGGTATTGGCTCCGAAAGTTTTTTCATTAATATCATAGGAAGCCCCCGCCGTACCCCAAACCGTATTGAGCAAGTTACTGCTGTACACATTAAAACTCATCTTTGACAACGATTCACTGTACAAGCCCCAACTGTGGATTTTAACGGCATCCTTAAAGGGCTTGTAATCTTCAATCTTATATTTCTTTGGGTTATTTTTGCTAAAATCAGGAATCGTAAAGTTTTCTTGTTCTGTTATCGTTTTTGCCGTTTCACTAATGTAAATATCTGCCGTTGTTTTAGCTTGCAATATTTCGGGTTTAATTTTCAGACTTGCCACTCTGTATCCTTTGGGTGTATAGTCGGAAAAAATTAAACTGTCGGCGCTGACTTTGGGCAAATAGGCTCCGTACTTTGAAGAGCAAACTCTATATTGCTTTTTTGTGTTTCTGTGGACGGCATAAATATTTCCGATGCCGTCAAAATTGCTGTTGTAAAGAAGATAGTTTTTATAAAAAACCGGGCGGTCAAATATTTCATTGCTTTCGGAAATAAGTGTGTCCGTCAAGCCGGACTTGTAATTTACCGTTATCAGCGAACTGCCCTTCAGTCCGGAAGCCGTATAGGCAATATGTTTTCCGTCGGCCGACCAAACCGGTGTTCGCAAAAATAAATTATGCGTATTGGCCAACGCTTTTATTGGTTTTCCGGTTCGGGAGTCAATGACGAGTAATCGGTGCTGCATATCTTTTCCGGATTCAATAAGGACTATTTTTTTTCCGTCAGGAGAAAATGCCGGAGCAAAATATTTTTTACGCAAGGTCAAGCGTTTTTTCTTTCCGGAACTAAGATTGTACAAGATGACATCGGAATAGGTTTCGTAGTTGTATCGCTTATCGTAAAATGTTTTGGTGTAGCAAATTGTTTCGTTGTTCAACGAGAACATTTCGGCAACCGTAGGTTTTAATTGTTGAATATTGCCGGCAGTATCCATTTTCATGACATGTTTGATTGTATTCAACTTTTGGCTCAAAAAGATGAGTTCTCCGTTTTTTGTAACCGCCCCTTCCGTGTGGTCGGCATATGAATTATTCTTTGGCGATAGTTGTCGTATTGGTGTTATCTCTCTTTCTTTCAGCTGATTTGACCACAGAGAATCATAATAATTCATGGCTTGGTCAAAAAAATGTTTTTCATTGAGCCCGGTATGTTTTTTTAAGCTTTTGGAGAAAGCCCATGGCCAATACGATATTTCTGAGGTTCTGTTGAGTACTTTGTCCCAAATATCATAGCCGTATTTTGTTCTGCCGTAGGAAGCCAACAGCCAACCCCAATGATAATGATTAGGAAGGTAGTTTTTGTAAGACCCTAATTTAATTTTGTAGTATGAAAAGTCATTATTTTCAAGGATAATTGCTTTCGCCGGCATTTCAAATTTCGGTATTCTGCCTCTGCCATTATTTGTAAAAGCCGTTTCAATACAAATGGCATCTCCCTCCGAAAACCAGTAGGGTACAGAGTACCTGCCGATGAGTATGCCGGTTTGCCCGAAAAAATAGGTCAAAAATTTTGTAAAATTTTGATTGTATTTGGCATGTTGAACCAGATGGCGGTATTCGTGAGTACCCAAGGTTGTCAGCCAGTTGCTGTTACCCAGGTCAGTGGCTTTTTGCATGCCGG
The DNA here is from genome assembly GCA_034659855.1 of Bacteroidota bacterium. GTDB lineage: Bacteria > Bacteroidota > Bacteroidia > Bacteroidales > JAADGE01 > JAYEIA01. The sequence continues at coordinate 686 of JAYEIA010000109.1, read as the reverse complement.
TAGTTTGCCAAACCGAGCGACGCGGCATCAGGGCAGCATAACCGTTGGAAACTACGGTTGAATTGTACAGTAGAATCGGCGTTTTTTTGGCCGGAGATTTCAGACTGTAGTGCTGATGTTCGTACATGGTATCAATGAGCTGAGCAGTTTTTAAGGCAGCAGGAGTTACTTCTTCAGAGAAAATTATACGAGCATAGGTTGTTTCAATTTGTTTTCTGTTATTATCTACCGGGGGTTGTTCTTGAGCTGTTGTTAAAAGGTATGCGAATAATAACCAGACTGTCAGAATTATGTTTTTCATTGTACATTAATATTAATGTCGGATTTTGTACACTATACTTTAAATGGTTTAATTATTTAATGATATAATGGGCTATAGCCTTTAACAAAAACATGTAAATCTTGTCAATCCTGTCAAAAAAAGACTTTTCGGAACACACTCACCGTTTAAAGTATATTGGCGAAATACAGTTTTTTAGCGAAACTTAGTTTTTATCCGGTTCAGAAGAACCTTTATTGCCGGGCTTCATTTCATTGTTTTCCGCCTTCTGCTTCTCGTTTTCTTCTTTTTTAATTTTTTCTAATATTTCATCCTCAGATAATACTTTTGTCTTTTGTTTGGTGGTTTCGCTTTCTTCTGAATTATTTTCTTGATTCGCCGGTGCGTGCTTTTGAGCAGAAATTTC
>JAYEIA010000108.1:0-12079 GCA_034659855.1 Bacteroidota bacterium | reverse complement strand
TATAGGTTTGAAATTTCATAGATTACTGGAATTTGCAACAATTACTAAACCACTAACATATAGAGATATTACAGAAAAACTGGTAATGTCTTAATATGCAATTTCTCGGAATAGATCAATAAAACAATTTTCCGTTAAAAACTTAATGGTACCCCTAATGCTGTTGGGAAATTTATGCTGTAGTCTAACGGTTCAATCCGGATTTTATAAAAAAACATGAATTATTCAGGCTAAAGTCTATTTTGAATTTTTGTTATTTTTAAAATTAATTTCACTTTTGCAAAAAAATTCAACTCTATTCATCAAAATTTTTTAAGCCATCAATTATTTTAATCCTATATTGAGTGTAGTTTAAAAAAGTTGATAGTTTGTAAAGTTAATTATTTGATATTCAGCAAATTAGACAAAATTAGTATATTTCAATAACTATCTGAATATTAGACAAATAACATTTTAACTTTAACACTGTATACTTTTTATACTGAACTTTATATTGATAAAAACACCCCCCTATGAATACAATCATAGTTATACCGGCAAGATATGCTTCGACCCGATTGCCGGCTAAGCCTTTAGCCGACATCAACGGTAAACCGATGATTCAACATGTGGTTGAACGGCTGGTTTCCGATTTTGAAAACGTGTATGTCGCAACCGATGATATCAGAATACAGACCGTGGTAGAAGGGTTTGGCGGAAAAGCTGTAATGACAAGTAAAAGTCATCAAAGCGGGACCGACAGATGCCGGGAAGCCGTTCATAAAGTCGAAACAAAAACCGGCAAAGATTTTGATGTAGTTATAAATGTACAGGGCGATGAACCCTTGATAGATACGACGCAAATTTTTGAATTGGAAAAAGCTTTTGAAAATCCTGAAACAAAAATTGCAACTCTAATAAAGGAAATTGAGGAAAATAAGGAAATTTTTGACCGTAATATTCCTAAAGTTGTAACGACAAAAAATAAAAATGCACTTTATTTCAGCAGACAAGCCATTCCTTTTCTCAGAAATATTAAACAAGAAGACTGGGTAAAGAACCACATATACTATAAACACATTGGGTTATACGCTTACAGGAAGGAAGTTTTGGGGAAAATTACGAGTTTGAATCAATCCGGCTTAGAAGTAGCCGAGAAACTTGAACAAAACAGATGGATTGAAAATGGATACCCTGTAATATGCAAAATAACTAAGACAGAGAGTTTTTCAGTGGATACTGAAGACGATTTATTAGAAATTAATTCTAAATTCAAGAAACTTTTTTAAATCTTTTGCGTAAACAATATAAAACTTAATCGATATGAAACCAATTGTTACTGTTTTTATAATATTGCTCCTTAGTAGTTTTGCTTTTTCGCAGGATGCCTACATGCCCGCAGACGACAATGAAGTAGCCGAGATTATGATTTACCCGAATCCTATTACGGACGGTAAATTTTATGTACGCACAGATAAAATAATTCGATCTGTTGAAGTGCTGAATGTCATTGGGCAGAGTATAAAAACAGTAAGAAATGACACCAACCAACCTTATAATATTAAAGTTGGGCTGCCTAAATGCAAAAAGGGGATGTATTTGGTAAGAATTATTATGGAAGACAAAGCTTCTTACATCAAGAAAATATTAATAAAGTAACCATTTTTTTTCATATACGGTTTTAGGCTCATGAAAATGAGCCTTTTTTTATTGCTTCAATCCGGAGAAATATTCTTCCTCCTCCGAAAAATTCAAAGCTGGTTGCTTTTCTTTTTGAAAAGCAATTTTTTTCTGCATACTATCAAGAAAAGCCTGATACTCAGAGCTCCCCGGATGCAACACACGATGATTTGCCCCATGAACAATTGCAGAAATTTCTTTGAGGCGTTGTTTTGTTTCGGTATTAAAAAAGGTTTCGGAAAAAAAATCAAAAATATAGTCTGATGCTTGCTCGGAGGGGTGTACCATATCCTTGGCATAGAACCGATAATCTCTCAAGTCGTCAGTCATAATTTCATACGACGGAAAATAATGAACATGCTCAAAACGCTCGGCTATTTGGGCAGCCGAAACTCTTAATATCGACTTACTCAATGAGTTACCGGCAAAACCGTCTTTCAAATGTCTTACAGGACTTACGGACAATACAATTTTTAAATCGGAATTATAGCTTTCCAAAGCATTTAGTAATTGGTAAAATTCGATGGTAATTTCATCAGCATTCAGAAGTCGCCGGTCAAATTCCCCGGCCGGAAGTTTATGGCAGTTCCCGACAGCTTCACCGGTTTTTTTGTACTCATAAAGCCATGCCGTACCGAAAGTAACAAATAAAAATTCGGCTTCTTTAAGAAACTCTCCGGCTTTACTCAGTGCTGAGTTAATCTTGCTCAGGCATTCCGTTTTTGACTTTGAAGAAAAGCTTCCGTGATGCATCAGGCTGTGCCACAATCCATTATGATTTATTAAATTATCCTCATCAAAATCTGCCCCGGTTAAAATGGACATGAGTGCATCCTTTACCGAAACCGGATTGTAAAGAATTCCGAAAGGGTTGACCGCAGTCGGAAACTTACCCGCTTGCATTCGCCGGCCAATATTTTCAGTAAAACACGACCCGATAAACATTGTCTTTTTGTAGTAATCTATATTCTCCCGGATATCAACCGCTTGAATCAAGGTTCGAAAATTTGAATCTTTAGGTTTCATCACTTGATCTATTATTGAGTTCAGTTTAAAAAGTTATAAAGTTGAAAGTCTATAATAAACGACTTATATAAATGCGGTTACAGACAATTTACCCTGCCACATTACATTTCATATCTGCAGCTGTATGGTGTTTTCACCACACAGGATCTATCCGAATATAAATTTCTGTCAGGTGAAAACACTTGACAGGTGCAGAATATTAAATTTTAAAGCCCTGATAGTTAAGCATATAACTTGTTTTGCAAAAACAAAACATACTTTTTAGACCGGACTCATCTATTTATACTCAAATGTATTACAATTTTTTTTTAATTTCGCAGAATAAAGAAAAAATATACTCCTCAAATGAAATTGACCTTAGGCTATTCATCCTGCCCCAACGACACCTTTATTTTTGATGCCGCCGTGCATCATAAAATTGATACTGAAAACTTGGAGTTTGATCTACTTATTGCGGATGTTGAAGAATTAAACAAAAAAGCTTTGAGCGGCAAAATTGACATGACCAAACTCAGTTATCATGCCTACGCTCTTGTGAATAATAACTACAAACTTTTACGAGCCGGCGGTGCTCTCGGAAAGAATAACGGGCCGTTATTGATTTCGTCAAAAGCCATACATCCTGAAAACCTAAAAAACAGTACCATTGCAATTCCCGGCCGACACACTACTGCAAATCTTCTGCTCCATATAGCCTACCCTGAAGCCACTATGCGTAAAGAATATTTGTTTTCAGAGATAGAGAATGCCGTGCTTTCCGACGAAGTTGATTGCGGACTGATAATTCATGAAAACCGATTTACCTACCAAGACAAAGGCTTAAAAAAAATTGCTGATTTGGGAGAATTTTGGGAACAAAAAACCGGCTTACCCATTCCGTTGGGAGGAATTGCCGTGAAAAGAACTATAGCCGAAGATGTGCAAAAAAAAATTAATCGGGTCATTGCTCGCAGCATCAAGTTTGCCTATGACAATCCGGATTCGGCTTCAGAATATATTAAAGCCCATGCACAAGAAATGAACCCTGAGGTGATGAAAAAACATATTGATTTATACGTCAATAACTATTCGTACGACGTAGGAGAAGAAGGAGAAAAGGCGGTCAAAGCACTTCTTGAAGCCGGACAAAAAACCGGACTGTTTTCTATTCCCGGAAAAAGTATATTTATACAAGAAAATTAATTGTTCATTTCTGTCTTTAAAACCGAAATCATTTTTGATCCGGATTGTTCAATATGAAGTTGAAGCCAGTCATTAAGTGGTTCTCGTATATCCTCACGGTTACGAAACTTTTTCTGTATCGCTTTCAGGCTCTCAACAAGTTCAGCATTTTCAAGTTTTTGCCTTTTTAATTTTGAAAAATCGGTAATTCGAATGGTCATTTCAACTTCTGTGATATAATTTTTACACAGATGTGAAAGTTTATATAGGCTGCGTTGAACTTGGATATCCGAAATATTATCAGAAAAATAGTATTCAATTATTTCACCAACTAAATTTCGCAACTTCGAGTGATATTCTTCGAACAATTTTACTTTAGAGAGTATTTTCTTTTTCATAGCGTATTTTGCACAACATCATTTTACTGCAAAATTACATATAAGGTTAGAGTAATCAGATGATATTTATCACACTATAGAAAAAGAGACTATTCAAATTTTACTAAAATAAGAATTATTCACACAACTCAGAACATTGGCACTTCTCTTTATTCATAGTCGCTCAATTTAGGTCTAAGGCTTTTACAAGATAATATTCAACCTCCGGAAAAACAACATCATTTTAAACTATAGTAGAACATTGTATTAAGCAATTACAACGAAACCCGACCTCTTCAATTTCTGAAATATTTTTTGCTGTTTTGAACAAAAAATTGTAACTTTAAACAGATGTTAAAAGTTATAACCAATTATTTCAACCCTTTCCCTAAAGGGTGTAATTGAAAGGTTTGGGAATTAAGGGATAGTTAATTTAAATCATTAGTAATCAAAACAGTATAAATTAAAACTAAAGCCATGAATTTACTTTATTTTGCAGGAATCGTATTACTCATCATTTTATTTGCAGGAATTCGCATCATTTTTGAGTACAAAAGAGCCATTAAATTTCGATTTGGTCGCTATATAAAAACTCTAAAACCGGGATTTAGGTGGATAATTCCTATTGTTGAGACTATTCAAGTGGTAGATATCAGAATAATTACCATTAATATCCTTTCGCAAGAGGTAATGACCGAGGATAACGTACCTTGCAGCATTGACGGGGTTCTGTTTTACAAAATTTTTGACCCCGAAAAAGCAGTCCTTGAAGTTGAAGAATATTCTTATGCCATCACCCAATTGGCTCAAACTGCTCTGAGAGATGTATCCGGAAAAGTTGAGTTGGATACCATACTTTCTAAAAGAGAAGAGCTGGGAAACAATATCAAGCAAATTGTAGATGCTGATACCGAAGGTTGGGGAATTGAAGTGATGGATGTCAAAATTAAAGATATTCAATTACCGGAAAATATGCGCCGTATGATGGCCAACCAAGCCGAAGCAGAACGTTCGAGGAGGGCTCGTATTATATTGGCTCAAGCCGAAGAACAAGCTGCCGATAAACTGCTGGAAGCCGGCAAAAAGATAGATCAATCCCCGTCGGCAATTAAACTGAGATTGTACCAAACGTTGGCAAATATTGCCGCCGAAAAAAACTCAACTATTCTGTTTCCGTTTCCGGAAGAAGTATTGCCGCGAAAAAATAAAGACGCTTAAAACGCAAAAGTACAAGCAAGAAATTATGTAACCGTCCGGCTGTACGAGAGTGGTATCGTTGCAATTTAAGGCTATAGTCTAAAATGACGTTGTTTTTTCGGAGGTTGAGCATGTTTTTCGGAGGTTGAGCATATTGTTTGTAAAACAACATGCTCAATCTACAAAAGATTATTTTTTCATAATTAATTTGTGTTGACAGTAGTTTTGTAACCATTCTTCTGTACAAACGACTTATGCTCTGTTTATTCCAAAACACCACATTTGGCGTCAATCCGAATAATCATCCGGAAAGAAAAATTCAGAAGCAAAAAGTCCCTGTAAAACATAAAAAATACTTTTTGTATTCGGTTCATTTTCAATATTTTTGAAAAAAAAATAAACGAGAAACTATGTACAATAAATTAAAACAACATTTATCCGATGAACTTCAATCCATTGAAGATGCCGGTTTATACAAAAAAGAACGCATTATAGCTTCTGCACAAGATGCCGAAATAAAACTTGATGACGGGTCTTCGGTTATTAATTTCTGCTCCAACAACTATTTGGGTTTATCATCTCATCCCGAAGTTATTAAAGCGGCAAAGGCGACTCTGGACTCTCACGGATACGGTATGTCTTCGGTACGGTTTATCTGCGGTACTCAAGATATTCACAAAAAACTCGAAAAACAAATTTCCGACTTTTTCGGTATGGAAGACACCATACTCTATGCCGCAGCATTTGACGCCAACGGCGGAATTTTTGAACCGCTGTTTAACAAAGAAGATGCCATAATTTCTGATGAGCTCAACCATGCTTCAATTATCGACGGAGTGAGACTGTGCAAAGCTCAACGCTTCCGTTTTAAGCACGGCAACATGAATAACCTTGAAGAACAACTTAAAGTATCGCAAGCCCAACGTTTTAGAATTATAGTAACCGACGGCGTATTTTCCATGGACGGCGATATTGCAAAACTGAATCAAATTTGTGATTTGGCCGACAAGTACGATGCCTTGGTAATGGTTGACGACAGCCATGCCTCAGGTTTTATCGGAGAACACGGCAAAGGAACGCATGAATATCACGATGTTATGGATCGGGTAGATATTATTACCAGTACCTTAGGTAAAGCTTTGGGCGGTGCAATGGGCGGATTTACTACAGGTAAAAAAGAAATTATTGATCTGCTGAGACAACGGTCTCGACCTTATTTATTTTCTAATTCATTGGCTCCGGTAATTGCCGGCGCGGCAAGCAAAGTTTTTGATATGCTGAGTTCCGATACCGAACTGAGAGACAAAGTGATTGGTAATGCTGAATATTTTAAAACTGAAATGGACAAAGCCGGCTTTGTAATTAAACCCTCTGACTCTGCTATTGTAGCTCTTATGCTGTTTAATGCAAAACTTTCTCAAGATTTTGCCGCCAAACTGCTCGACGAAGGTATTTATGTTATCGGATTTTATTATCCGGTGGTAGCCAAGGGCTTGGCCAGAATAAGAATTCAGCTTTCTGCCGCTCACACCAAAGAACATTTGGACAAAGCCGTGGCCGCTTTCACTAAAATTGGCAACGAATTCGGAATTCTCGGAAAAACTAAAGAAGAAATTATTGAGAAATTCGGAGTTTAATAAGCTGAACAATATATCTTTATAAATATATATTCAGAAAAACCGTGTACATCATTTGTACACGGTTTTTTGTTGACAGTCATTCAATAACTTACTTATCCTGCCTTATTTAAATTCAATGGTTAAATTCGTAACCTGAATCGGATTGTACGGCACCAATTCGTTCATTGAGGCTTCAATCTCAGTATATTGGTCATTTGGAGCTGTTCCTCCGGTAATAAATCCAAACGGGCCAAAATAACCGGGAGCTTCTGTATTCTGCAAATACGTATCTAAATCTTCAGGCAATATATTTGGCCAAACATCATAAATTTGATTTTCAAAAACAGTTTTTAACGCATAGTCGCCCAAAATTACTTCTCGCGATGTTTCGTCTAAATCACTTGGCGGCAATCCAACCTCGGCCACACCAATATCACTGTCCTCGATTCCCGAAGCGGTAAAAGCCCAGTTAAATCCCGTATCATCGTTAAAAAATTTCGCATTGGGATGGTTTGAGTTTCCGAATACATCTACCATATCTCCGTCTTTACCGGCAAATATTTTCAAGGTTTGCATGGCATAGGGCAATTGTAAAGGATTGGCAACCGGTAAACCGGCAATATAAACTATCATGGCATTACTGTAGCCGGTATCACCGGTTTCGCTGTAATCTACTCGGTACATGACATCATTTTCTTCCGGATTCTCCGTTCTGTTGAGATTGTAGGGCTTAAGAATTGCAATTCCGTCCACGGGATTTCTGTCCCAAAACACTTGCATAGCCATTCCTTGGTCAGCATTTGCTTCCGACTCGGCATCGGTCATGCTGAGTTCATATTCCCAAGTATGTCCTTCAAAAGAAGAATTTTCTGTGATTACCACATTTTTTACTCTTCCGTCGTCATCCGACTGAAAAGAGAAAGACATGGCCTCATTTAACCCGTGCTTGCGAATAGCTCGCATAATGTCCTGCACAATTTCGGCCGATGCTTCGCCTACGAAAATAAATGTCCTTAAATACCCGTAAATATCATCGCCCTGCAAAACTTCATCTTTTGACGATGACAATTTTTTAGAGGCTTCCCCACTAATGGAACTTGGAATATCTACTTTGAAATTTTCAGGAATAAATTCAGCATCAGGAGTTACTTCATCTTTTTCACAACCGGTAAAAACCAGTACTGAGGCCAATAGTGCAATAAATGCAAATTTTAAATATTTCATAATTCTAAAGTTTAATGATTTAAATATTAATTTCTGATTGATTCAAACAACTTTTAAATGATTATGTTTGTCTGTACGTAATACACATGAAAAATGTTATACCCTGAAAAAATATTCTTTTTTTCTGAATGAAATTGAATTTAAGAGGCACAACCCCTATTACGGGCAAATAAATTGAACATTAAAGCTACGACTAATGACACGTATATTGTACATCATATTTACTGTATTAAACTTGCTGACAATAGGTTGCGAAACAAAAACAGAGTGGGATTTAAAAAGTGACGGACTAAAATATCCGGTATTTGAATCTCGAATAACCAACGAACTCAAACATCAAACCATAAAAATAAGCTATTCGCAAAATGAGCTTAATGCGTCTGAGGTTCCTGTACACGGCGCTGTAGTTGTTGTAAATAAAGAAAATGCAAGCTATAATTTTTCAGAAACAAGCCCGGGAGTTTATGTCAGCGATGAAAAATTCCAAGCCGTTATCGGAACATTCTTCATAATGCATGCCACAATAGAGGGCGAACAATATACGGCAGTGGATTATGCTCTTCCGGTGGCAGCCGTAAATCCGTTAAATATTGCTCCGGCCGGCGATTCAACCTTATTGGTTATTAATGAACAAAAAATCAGTTTTAGCGAAAATGACATTTCCATTCGGGAAGTTTTTATTGATTGGTCGCAGCTGCCCTCTTCTTCTGACCCATCGGAAACAGAATCCTCGGCCTTGCAATATTTCTACAGTTTAAATACGGTGGATTTGAATGAGCTGTTTCCTCCGAATTCGGAGAACGTCTTTTTCCCGGAGGGCAGCAGGCTGTATATACGAAAATATTCGATGAGTGCCCCCTATGCAAAATTTATGCGTGCCGTGCTTATTGAAACCGGCGGAAGCGGCGGTTACTTTGACCAAGCAGCAGCAAATATAAGCGGAAATATTAATAACAACGGCAAGGGCTTTTTTGCCGTTTGCAGTGTTGATCAAGACTCTTTAGTTGCGGAAGTTAATTAGTTGATTTTCAGACTTTAACGTCAAGCGTATAGTTTTCCCCGAGCCGATTGCTCCTCGGAATAGCTTGTATTTGTTTCAACTTGATATTACAACCTATGGATTTGAATGTTTAAACAAAAAACAACGTGCATATCCATTTTCTGTACCAACACCGTTTGCGGATATGAGAATTTACAAGCGGAGTGTGTTCAAAAAATATTTTTCGTTCTTAATTCTCATGATAGACTTTCCTCAATTCTTATAAATTCAGACTTCGTCTGTTTTAATATTTTAAATAGCTGAACTCCTTTAATATAAAGGTTGCTATGTGATTTTGCGATATAATTGGGCGCAGGCATTATTTGGAGAAAGTCCAAACGCCTGACAGTGAGACAGATGGCAGTTACTGTGAATTTGTTTCAAAATTTGTTTTATCAGACATTCAGGCACTTACAATTATACACAATGTCCATTTTTTTATATTAAAACAGACGAAGTCTGAAATTTGATTTTTTCTGTTTTTCCTTTCCAAGAGGGGTTCGGGGTGAATTGGAAAAAAGGGAAGCTCCTTATCTATTTACGACTAATTCATATTCATTCTTAAAGTTAGAATTATGATCCTTATTAACAACACTTGGTTAAATTACGAATTATTAATTACGAACGGCGAAGCCCTCACCGTAGGTAATTACGAACTAAGCACGTAACAGTCAACACTTTAACTCGTTTATGGCTTGCCTTATAAAGTATTGAATATCAGATAATTATTAAAAATTAACGAACTATTGTATTAAAGAACGGAATTTAAATAACTTCGCCTAACTATCATAACTTATTTCATATCCGTTCCTAAAGAATGGTAAACCAACAAGTCTATAATTTGGACTTTCTCTTTCTTTGATCGCTTAGTAGGTAAGAAAGTTTTCAAAAGCATTTTTTTGCCAATCAAAAAAGTTATATTTCAAATTATTTAAGATATAGTCAGGAGTTTCAGGTTTTGCAATACCATAATCAAATGCTTTGATTTTACATCAATTACTTTTAAATCTTCATATTCAATAGTTTTTGCATAGTTATTTCTCATTATTATTTAAAATAGTCTTTTCAATATTTTTCATATTTTCCAAATATTCTTTCTCGACGGGCGAAAGTGTTTTTACTTGATATTTTTTGTATTCTGTTTCTGCTTTTTGTATTGCTTTATTATGACTAATTTTTCCTGCATTTTGCAAAGTGCCTTTTCCATAACTTGTCGTAAAGGTATCAAGCTCATCAATCCAATTTTGCATTTTCATTTCCTCGTGATCCATTGCTTTAAGTTCTGCAAGATCAAAAAAAGCGGAAACCAAACGATTGAACCTCTGCAATTCTTCCTCTTTTAGATAATTTTTTGCAATAGCTATATCTTTTTTGACAGGTATTTCTCCTGAAAAAGTTGTCAGTCCCGTAAATTCTTTTTCTGCATTCACGCGGTCATGAATAATTTCTGCAGCGGTTTGTTTATTGACTGCATAATGAAGTTTGTTTTGCACAGTAGCAAAAAATATTTTTGACTCTTCGCTTTTGGGAGCATAGTCAATACTTGTTGCATACAAATCCAACACTTGACGATACAAAACCTTTTCACTGCTTCTAATATCACGGATTCTATCTAATAATTCTTTCCAATAATTTCCTCCGCCTGTTCCTTTTAGTCTTTCATCATCCATGGTAAAACCCTTGATGATATATTCTTTGAGTCTTGCTGTTGCCCATTTACGAAACTCTGTTCCGCGAAGTGATTTTACTCTGTATCCTACGGAAATAATGACATCAAGATTGTAATAATTTGGTGCTTTTTGTTGAAATTCGGAAATTCCGAATTTGTGCATTGTTTCGCTTTCTGCCAATTCTTTTTCGCTGTAAATATTTTTTATATGTTCGTTGATGGTAGATTTTGCTTTTCCAAAAAGATCTGCCATTTGATTTTGAGTAAGCCAAACCGTTTCGTTTTCCATCACAACATTTACAGAAACCTTTTCATCTGCTGTTTTGAAAATAATTATCTCGCTGTTTTGATTTTTTATATCTGCCATAGTTTATTTATTATCCTTAAAATATTTATACAATTCCCTTTTTCTTCAATAATTTATAAAATTTTTGTTGTTTTTTTTATATTCCTTGGGATTCTTTATATAATATTAAGCAGTTTTTTGTTGTTCATCTTGATCTATATGATTATAAGTAACTCCACATCTTTGACATTGCCATTGTAAAGTTCCGAAAGGTGACTCAAAGAAATTCTTATATATTACACCATTTTGTTTTTCATCGTAAAGCAATTTCATAGGCAAACAAGTATTTTTGATTTTAGCATCTAATTTTTTATCCTTTCTTTCTAAATATTTATTTAGATCAAAATTAATAGCAAATTTCACAGCAATAATACCAAAAAATAATGATATTATAATAATGATGATTTGTGTAAATGATAGTGCTTCCATAGTTATTTCTCACTGTTATAAAATTCGGAAGTTAATTAGTTGATTTTCGGTATCAGCAATAATACACAAAATTGTAAATGTTATTTCTATACAAGCACTTAAATAAATTGCTCTTTCAGAGCGTTTCTAAACTTCGTAAAACAGAACAAAGCCCTGATTTATCTAAATACAAACCGATAGCTGACAGACGGTATAAACCCCATGCCGGTATAAGCGGTCGGCAACAATTCCGACTCCGAAATAAAATTTGACGGAACATAATATTCACCGTTCTCTCCGCCGGTTTTATTAAAATTTACACTTAAATAATTTTGTCTTCCGTAAAGGTTGAAC
>JAYEIA010000107.1:0-35274 GCA_034659855.1 Bacteroidota bacterium | reverse complement strand
AAGAAGATCAATTAAAATGGAAGAAGCTTTGATACAATACAAAAATTTACTTATAGGAAAAATATAAACAATTGTTCTTATCCCTCCAATTTGGCAGCATAAGAACAATAACTATACACAACCGTTAGGTTTAATTTTTCGGTAATCGCATTGCTAATTGAATAAGATTTATTAATTTTGATACTATCAAATGATATTATCAAGATAATTGAAATATGAAACCACCATATGAAATAACAAGTACAATTTTAAATTTAATTTCTTCAATATCTGAACAAATTGGAGAGATTAAATCTGCTAGACTGATAAAACCTCCTACTGAATTAAGAAAGCGTAACAGGATAAAAACAATTCAATCATCACTAGAAATTGAAGGAAATACTCTTACGGTTGACCAGATAACTGATCTTATTAATAATAAGAGAGTTTTGGCACCTAAAAAACACATTTTAGAAGTGAAGAATGCGATCAATGTTTATTCAAAACTTGACTCTTTAGATACATTCAAATTAGACTCTTTATGTAAAGCCCATAAGATATTGATGAAGGGGTTGTTAGAAGATGCCGGACAGCTTAGGAGAACTTCTGTTGGGATTGTTACAGGAGAAGAGATAACCCATCTTGCACCATCTGGAGAAATGGTTTATCCATTATTAAAAGATTTATTTGATTACCTAAAAAGTAATAAAGACTTACTTCTTATTAAAAGTTGTGTATTTCATTATGAATTTGAATTTATTCATCCTTTTCTTGACGGAAACGGAAGAATTGGAAGATTATGGCAAACTATGATCTTGAAAGAATATTCTCCTGTATTCGATTTTTTACCGATTGAAACTTTAATAAAAGAACGTCAACAAGATTATTATAATGCATTAGGAAAATCTGATAGTCAAGGTAGTTCAACAAGTTTTATTGAATTTATGCTTGACATAATTCATATTGCATTAGAAGATTTATTAACTACTCAAAATTTGACTATTAAAAATATTGATAGAATTGAAATATTCAAAGACATAGTTGGAGACAATTATTTTTCAAGACAAGAATATTTGCGGCATAATAAAGAAATTTCAGCTGCTACAGCAAGTAGAGATTTGAAAGATGCAGCTGATAAGGCTATTCTTGAGAAAGTTGGAGACAAAAGATTAACAAGATACAGATTTATAAAAAACTAAACCTAACAAAGGCTCATACGTAATGCGGGGTTCACCGTAAATTGAAAGTTTATGCAAGTAATAAAATGAAAGTGAAGTGCTTCGTAAAACCGCACTACGCATAGCCAAACCGTTGTGCTCAATATAATGAATATAAAATACCAATCACATGTCAAAGTGTTTGTAAAAGATGCTTTCTACTTATGAATACTTAAATAATAAATAAATTATATGAAAAAAAATACCACCCTACTGTTCATTCTGTTGGCGTTTGTTTGTTACTCCACACAAGCGAGCGGGCAAGATTCGTTAAAAACACAACCAAAAAACGTAATCTATGCTAATGCAGGAACTCTCGGTTTATGGTTTACGGCAAGTGCCAACTATGAGCGACAGTTATTCTCCACAGATAATAAGTTTTATGTAAATTATTACATGCGAGCTTGCGCCGGGGCATTCGCTACATGGGGTGCTGATGGGCCTTATGGCTCTCTCAGCTTACAGGGAGTTTATGGTGCGAAAAGATCTCATTTAGAACTTAATTTAGGGTTGGCTGCATTATTTGATAAGAGTGGCTATGAAATTGGAATTAGTAACGCCAATTACCCATACCCGGGTTATGAGTCAGAGCCTTCAAAAGGCGATTATACAAACTGGACTCCAGCCGTTTCCGTTGGGTATCGCTATCAAAGACCAACCGGCGGTTTTGTTTTTCGCACCGGAATAGGTTTTCCTGAGGGTGTATATCTATCATTCGGTTTGGCATTTTAGTCAATTTATGCTATTGGAAGATAACCGCACGGATATAATATTATGTACCACATAATCACTGAAAAAGAACAAACTAAGCACGTCACGACAATATAAATCAACCGGCGGACGGTACAAAATTGAACAAATAAACATTAAACCAACATACGAGCGATTTGAAAAGGTGGTGCTTTTTAAATCAAAAGACTTACAAGATTTTTTTAATAAATTTGATTGGTACTTGCCAAAATACAATAATGTCGATACCTTACTAAATGATACTGACAAAAAGAATATCAATTTAGTTAGCAGTATTGAAAAAAATTATAAGGAGAGACTAAATTATTTAAGAAATTTACCAAATATGCATAACGAAAATAATCTGTATAATTTTCTTGAAGTAGAATTTAAAGATTATCCATATTGGAACAAATCGATACCAAAAAAAAATGATCCTCATACAATTATATTTGTTAATGGAAAGAAGAAATTTGAAAATTGTATTTTCGTTTCATACTATACTTATGCATGCGGTTATGATGGAAACGTACCTCCTGCAATTGAATATACATATTATATAGATGTTTATGACTTAAATGGTTTGCTTGTTCATTCAAACCTTTTTAACGGCGACCCATTAGCAAATCATATAATCAAAGAAAATAAATTGTATTATTACATTAAAACATATAAAAGCATTTATAGTCAGGCAGAACAAGACAGTGGTTATTACGATGAATTACATATGGAAGTATCGGCAACAAAAGAAAGGGGCCTTTTATTTAAATTCATTTGATATGACTGTTAAAGAAATTAATTAATACAATAAATAAAGAAAAAAAGTTGGCAATCGAGTAGACGGCCGGTAGGATTGTAGCCTCACCGGTGCGCCTCTCACACCACCACACGTCCGTCAGCCGACGGATGTGGCGGTTCGTAAAACATAAAGACTATGAAAAACGAATAGTAAAATTGCGTTTTTCGTTAATTTTTTGATAATTATTACTAAAGCTAAGGTAGCCTCAGCGCTTTAAACGTAGGAGAGTTACTGTAGTTTTCATCATAGGTCTACCGACAACTACCCAACCTCCCATACGTGTACGAGATTAATTTCTCTTTCTAACGCGAAATTTTCAGGAAATTTTTTAAAATAATTAAAATGAAATATTGCGAAATAGACTATGAACAAAGAGATGCAGAGTAAAGACAACAAAATTTGACGTTAGTTGGAACTAAAACTCACTCACTGAAAAGTTAATCCGAACTGAATTTATTCAAATATTTTATTTAACTTTGTATCTAAATGGATACAACGCTTATGTTCTTTATTGAGAAAACATCTGAATTTGACAAATGGCTGAAAAAGTTAAAAGACTTTAAGGCAAAAGCAAAAATCTTGTTCAGGATTCAAAAACTCGAAACTAACGAACATTTTGGCGATTGTAAAGCAGTTGGCACCGGAATTCGAGAAATGCGAATAAACTTTGCGAAAGGTTATCGTGTTTACTTCAAAGAAAAAGACAGAAAAATAATTGTGTTGCTGTTTGGTGGAGATAAATCGACTCAACAAAAGGACATCAAGAAAGCAAAAGATATTTGGAAAAAATTAAACTAATAGAAAAATGGGAACTTCAAAATTTGACATAGCAGATTATTTGGACAGCAAAGAGATGATTGCAGAGTATCTCAATACTGTTTTGGAAGAAGGAAATCACTCTGATGTGATTAATGCGATTGGACATATTGCAAAAGCAATCGGAATGACAAAAATTGCGGAAGAAACCGGATTGAGTAGACCGAGTTTGTACAAAGCACTATCTGATGGAGCAAAACCTCAATTTGCAACAATAATGAAAGTATTAAGAGCAATCGGAGGACAAATCCAAGTGAATCCAATGTCTGCCTGAAAAAAAGAACGACACCACAATCGAGTAGACGGCCGGTAGGATTGTAGCCTCACCGGTGCGCCTCTCACACCACCCTACGTCCGTCAGCCGACGGATAAAGCGGTTCTCAAAAATGGGTGAAACGAATTGATAAGTCAATCGTTTTACTGTTTAAACATTGCTCTCAAATCTCGTGGCTTGCGCTGTAAATTTGAGCATCAAACATTTTGAGTTTAGTCTTTCGTTTTCTTGTGAGACTTCCAAATTTCATCCTTGCTTTATTTGATTGGTTTGTCTATATTTCAGACTTATAGCCTTATATACAAGCATCAAATAAAATTACCGGGGAAGGCTCATTATAAATTAAAATTACGAATAAAAATGGTTCAACTATATTTTAAAGGAATTTCCGAAAACATCATTTTTTAATAATTGTCCTGTTCATTTTTTAAGTGAGTTCAGTTTAAAAAGTTATAAATTTGAAAGTTTATAAAGTTAAAGTACTAAAATTCAGAATTTTAAGTCAACTTTTACATAATTTATAAAGCCCTGATAATTAAGCATATAACTTGTTTCGCAAAAATAAAACATACTTTTTAGACCGGACTCTTAAATAATTTGAAAATATTTATTCTATAATGCAAACTATATTAACTATTTTTACGGTATTCCTCAAATGCTTATCTTTAATGAAGAAGGTTTCAAAGAAACTTTTTCAAGAAGAAATTTTCCTTATTCAATTAGGTCTATGATTAATAATTGGGAAACAGCAATAAAATATTTACGAGAATTGTGGATTGTAAATTAAAACCATACTAACTTATGATGACAAAAAAAGAACATATAAATTATTGGGCAAAACAAGTTGATGCAGATTTTGAAAGTGCAGAAGTTTTGTCACAAGCAGGTTATTATGCTCAATCTTTGTTTTGGGCACATTTAACCCTCGAAAAATTAAGCAAAGCATTATGGATAAAAAACAATGAAAGTAATACACCGCCTTTTGTTCATAATTTATTAAAAATTATATCCCAAACGAATGAAAATTTTACAACCGGACAACTTGAATTTTTCAATGATATGAATATATTTCAAATAAAAGGACGGTATCCTGACTATGCAGAAAGTTTAGAAAAAACTATAACAAAAAATATTTGTGAAAAATACTTAAATGAAACAAAAAAAATGATATTATGTATACGAAAAAAAATGCAATAGAAACAGCAGAAAATTTTGTATTAGATTGTATTAAATCAGGAATACATATTGACAAGGCGTTATTATTCGGCTCATATGCAAAAGGCAAACAGCATAAATTTTCAGATATTGATATAGCTTTAATATCCAAACAATTTACTTTAAATTTTTTGCATAATAATAAATTAACTTCTAAAATTAATATTTATTATCCTGATATTGAAGTTCATCATTTTAATACTGAGTATTTTAATTCCGGCGATCCATTTATATATGAAATAAATACAAATGGATATGAATTGAAATTGGAAATTACATAAATCCCCTTATCGGATTTTTCCTGTAAAATGAGACAATGCCTCCGGCACAGTCTCATATCATTAGATTTTATCCGGTGACCCTACGGCTTCACAAGAAAAATCCGGAAAATATGAATAGTAAATATAGCTATTATGAAATTATGATATAAATTTTTTCCACCGGAAGTTTCAGAAGATTACAAAGACTTAAAACAATATCTTCATGAAAATAAACCAATAAAAATACAATCGTTTATACAAAGGGAAGAAAATAAAAAACATGGACAACAAGAGCTAAAATTTTAAATATATACCAATGCAAATATTCCAAAAATCAGTCATAAAAAAACACTTAAATAACCTTGATACGGAAAAAGTAAACAAGGCTTTTGAAACATTTAATAATGTTTACAGCCCTGAAAAAATTCAGGAAATTAAAAACCTGAAAGAAGAAGAATATCAAGACGGTTTTTTGCGTGATTTGTTTGTACAGGTTTTCGGATATACATTAAAACCCGATGACAATTACAATTTAGTCAGAGAACTTAAAAACCAAGCAGACAGCAAAAAGGCAGACGGCGCTATTTTACGAGACGATAAAGCAATTGCTGTAATCGAATTAAAATCGACAAAAACAAAAGACCTGACAAGTATTACACAACAGGCTTTCAATTACAAAAACAATCAGCCCGGCTGTAAATACGTCATAACGTCAAATTTTCAGAAACTGCGTTTTTACATTGATTATGCCAACGAATATGAAGAATTTGACTTGTTTGCATTACAAAAAGCTGATTTTGATTTGCTGTATTTGATTTTAAGCAAAGAAAATATTTTTGCTGACTTGCCTCAAACACTAAAAGACGAAACCCGTTTTCACGAGCAAAAAGTTTCGGAAAATCTTTACAACGATTATTCAAATTTGAAATACAAAATTTTCAATAATCTTGTAAAAAACAATCCGCAATACGACAAACTCACACTTTTTGAAAAATCACAAAAACTTTTAGACCGTTTGCTGTTTATCTTTTTTGCCGAAGACAGCGATTTATTGCCTGCAAATTCCATTGCTCGAATTATCGAACATCATCAACAATTGGTTGATTTAGATGCTGAAAAACCTTTGTATGAAATTTACAAACAGTATTTCGGATACATGAACAAAGGGCGAAAAGGCAAAAAATCGGTTGATGATATTCCGGCATACAACGGCGGGTTGTTTGCACCCGATGAAATTTTGGATAGCGCAACAATTGATGACGAAATACTAAAAAACGATAGCTTAAAACTTTCGGCTTACGATTTCAACACCGAAGTAGATGTAAATATTTTGGGGCATATTTTTGAGCATTCGCTCAACGAAATTGAAGAAATTGAAAAACAGCTATTCGAAACCGATGATATAAAAGTCATTAAAACATCAAGACGTAAGAAAGACGGCGTTTTTTACACACCGAAATATATTACGCAATATATTGTGGAAAATACTTTGGGCAAACTTTGCGAGCAAAAACGAAAAGAAGAAGGAATTTTTGACGTAGAATTTGACGAAAGTTACAAAGCCAAAAAAGGTTTAAACAAAAAAGGTAAAGAACTTTTTGAAAAACTCACGGCCTATAAAAATTGGTTATCAGAGTTAAAAATAGTTGACCCCGCTTGCGGTAGTGGTGCATTTTTAAATCAGGCACTCAGTTTTCTGATTACCGAACACAAAAAAATGGACGAAATAATTGCCGAACTTACAGGCGATGCCATTGGTTTGTTCGATACAGATAAAGCCATTTTGGAAAATAACCTGTTTGGTGTGGATATTAATCAGGAAGGTGTAGAAATTGCCAAGCTTTCGCTTTGGTTACGCACCGCACAGAAAGGACGCAAACTTTCGCACCTGAACAACAATATAAAAGCAGGAAATTCATTGGTCGATGAAACCATGTTGAATTATCGCAAAACATTTAACTGGAAAAATGAATTTGCCGATATTATGAAAAGCGGCGGTTTTGATGTGGTTATCGGAAATCCGCCCTACATAAAAGAATACACTAACCGTGAAGCATTTACAGGATTGCACGAACATTATTGCTATCAGGGCAAAATGGATTTGTGGTATTTTTTCGGTGCATTAGCTCTTGATATTGTAAAAAAGGATAGCGGACTAATCGGCTATATTGCCCCAAACAATTGGATAACCAATTCGGGTGCATCAAAATTCCGAAACATAGTTTTAGACAAAGGCAAATTGATAGAATTTATTGATTTTGGAAATTTTAAGGTTTTCGATACCGCAGGCATTCAAACCATGGTTTACATTATGCAACCCAGCACCGAAAATGAAAATTACGAACTTGAATATTCAAAAATTATCGACAGCAAAATAAACCATGAAACCAACCAGCAATTTTTAGAAAAGGTTGATGATGAGCGGTTTCAATATTTTACAACAAAAATTAACAAGCAAGAGTTTTTAAACAAAACCATTCATTTTATTGATGCATTAGTTCGAAAAGTAATTGATAAAATTGCAATTAAACAGAATTTTGCGTTGGATAAAAAGGAAGTGGCGCAAGGAATTGTTCCACCGCAAGACTTTTTAAATAAAAAGAACAAAGAAATATTAGGAAATGAATTTAAAGTTGGCGAAGGAATTTTCAATTTAAGCCAAACGGAATATGAAAATCTAAATTTAAGCGACAAAGAAAAGGAATTGGTAAAGCCATTTTATACAACAAACGAATTAGGTCGTTTTTACGGTAAGTCCGATAATGAATATTGGGTAATTTATACTAATTCAAGTTTCAAGAAGCCCGAAACAATTATACCTTATCCAAACCTAAAAAAGCATTTAGACAAGTTTGCAAAAGTGATTACGTCAGATAACAAGCCTTACGGTTTGCACAGAGCAAGAGAAGAAAAGTTTTTTACAGGCGAAAATATTATGTCGGTTCGCAAATGTGCCAGACCAACATTTACTTTTACGGATTTCGATTGTTATATTTCACAAACCTACTTTTCAATTAAAAACGACCGATTAAATCTTAAATACTTAACCGGCTTGCTCAACAGCAAATTGATAGCTTTTTGGCTGAAATACAAAGGCAAAATGCAAGGCGATAATTATCAGATAGACAAAGCACCTTTGTTAGAATTGCCTTTGATAAAGCCAAACACAGAAAAGCAAACTGAAATATCTGATTTGGTAAGCCAAATAATTGAAAATAAACAAAAACAGTTGGATTACAGCCAACTTCGGGTGCAAGCCAAAAAAGCAGATAATTTCGACCGAGAAATAAAACTCACAAAAGAATTAGAAACGATTAAAACCGAAATACAAACAACCGAAAACCGTATAGATACAGAAGTTTACAATCTTTACGCACTTTCGGAAAAAGATATAGCAATGATAGAAAAAGAAATAAAATAATACCCACAACATTTACCAACCAAGTAGAATAATGAAAGAATTTATATCAAATTTATTTAAAGTATCAAATGAACGATTGAAAAATCCTCTTATATTTTCATTTTTACTTTCCTGGATAGCTTTTAACTGGCGACCAATTTTCATTCTTTTACTTTCTGAAAAAAAAAATAGAAGACAGAATAAGTTATATATCCGAAAATTTCAACGAAATACAATTCAATCTATTCTATCCTTTAATTTTCAGTATTGCATATGTTTTATTATTACCATATTTCACTTGGTTAATTGAAGTTTTAATTCAATATGCCAAAATTGGAAGAAAACGGAACTTATTCAGCGAACAATTATCCGATTTCAGAGATAAACAAAAACTTGCGAGAGAAGAATTTAAATATGAACAAGAAAAAGCAGGGAATGCTGAAATATCTCAATTAAATTCAAATATTCAAGAGCTTGCAAAAGTCAATAACGAAAAAGATAAAATCATTAAAAGATTGAAAATTGATTTAACTGAATCAAAAAAGAAACAAAAAAAACTTGAACAATACATAAGCTTAGAAAGTCCTGAAAACACCGAGTTTAATGAAGAAATGAAAAGTAATTTCGATAAAGAATATGAAGCGTTTTTAAATACGGAGGTTTCAACATATTTTGAGGAAATTGGTTCAGAAATAAGTCAATTTAAATCTATTCCAAATAATATAGATAAAATTGTAATAGAAAAATTAATCTTTAATGAATTAGTCAAAAAAATAAAAGACAAAGAGAATCAAAGAGTTTATTATGTATTAACAAATAAAGGGAAATATTTTTGGAAAAATTATGTTCTATCTAAAAGAATTTTAACTAAACAGGATTTGGAGAGAAAGAATGAACTCGATGATTTACCTTTCTAAAAAAACGTTTTACAACACTGTATATAATTTTTTGCTAGTTATAGCCTATTTACGAAAATCCTCGTTGATTTTCTACTCGGTTTATATTTGCTAAACTTTAGGTGCTAAAACACGCAACAAACCATACACATACACGTTATTATTAACCTTCATATACAATTTTTACTCTAAAAACATTAAACGATGAAATATTACATTCTGACGATAGTTGCCATTTTTACAACTCAAATTTTATTTGCACAATATGATGTTGATGCAAAAAAAGGAACTGAAAGTTTCAAAAAAATAGGAAGTAAAGAAGTCATTTCCGTGAAAATTTATGACCAAAATGCCGAAGAAATTCAAAAAGCATGGAGAAATATGATGCGCTGGAAGCATCGGGTACTTAAAATTGAAACCGCTCAAGATTTGTATGCCGACAATGCAAAAATGGAAATGATTTCCGACAATACGGTGGATATTTACGGAAAACTCATTATCAACGCCGGAGGCTATATGGAATTCAAGGTTGCTGTTGATTTGGGCGGTGCATTTCTTAAAAAAAGCAGCCATCCGAAAAAGTACGCTGCCATGCTGAAATTTATGGAGGACTTTGCCGTGGAAGAATCAAAGAAAGGTCTGGAAAAACGTATCTTGGCAGAGCAAGATAAAATGGAAGCCCTAAAAAAAGAGAATCATGGATTTAGACAAGACATTGCCGGATACAAAAAAGAAATTGCTGAATACGAACAAAAAATTGTGGATGCAAAAAATAATATTGAAAGAGAAAAGCGATTGATAACCGGGAAGGACGCCGAAATATCAAAACAAGAAAAGGAATTGCAACGGTTAAGATCCGTAACGATTAAGAAATAACATTCGAAACTATTATCTATACCCGGCATAAAATAATAAATTATATGCCGGGTTTTTTCACGTCTAAACTGTAAATTTTGTATTCGGAGAACTTGCGTTTTCTTCATGCAAAAAGCAAAATACAAAAGACAAGCCGAACGCAAGAAATATGCTTAAAGCAAACAGTTTCTCTACCAATAGCTGCCCGGTACCAAGGGCTGCAATACCCAAAAGAACGGGAACAACTGAAAGTCCGGCAAAAATATAGTTCAACAAACTCTTACGTAAATAATAAAACCAACTTACGATTAAAAACGTCAGAGCCAAGCTGAGCCACTTCAAGTAAGTAAAAAAACTGAGCCATAATATATTATTCGTAAAATCATCGGTTACCAATTGCTCGGTTATTTTAAACATTTGTATGTTCTCAAATAGATCGGCAAAAAATATTAAAACAGGCAATGCCAAGGCATACAAAAACAGTCTTTTATTAGTTAAAACCAAAGTTTGCTTTAAAAACACCAACAAAAACAGACTGTAGGCCGCCATGAACAAAAAATCAACACGATTTACCCAATTAACAGCTCGAATCAACTCATGCTTATAGTCTCCGTCAAAAAAAAGATTCAGAACATCTGCTTCAGATTTTGCAAACTCAAAGTCTAATATCGGCAAACTGCCCCGGCCAAAGATTACAATTGGAAAAACTTGCATAACAACAAGAATTGCAAGAATAAACAGGCTCAAATATCCGACATTTAAAAATGGCTTTTTCATATTGATTTTTTTAGGTTTCTAAATAAAATTGAGTTCCTCTCCTATTTGCTCTCCGAAGACAAACCCAGCTCTTTCCCTTTTTTATACATATACTCAAGGGCAGATTCCTGAGAATTTTCAATTTCGCCGTCCAGAATGGCTTCTCTAATGGCATTTTTTATATCCCCTACCACCTTAGAGGGTTTTATGGCAAAAGCTGCCATTATCTCTTCTCCGGAAACCGGCGGTTGCCAGTTTCGTAATTTATCTTTATCCTCAACCTCTTTTAGTTTTATTCTTACTTCCTTAAAATTATTTTTGAATCGTCTAACTTTCCATTCGTTTTTAGAAGTTATATCGGCCTCGCATAAGATCATCAGGTCGTCAATCTCGTCGCCCGCTTCAAATAATAAGCGCCGAACGGCCGAGTCGGTAATTTCACTGTCAACTAAGGCTATAGGTCTTAAATGCAGGCGTACCAACTTCCGGACATACTCCATTTTTTTATTCAACGGCAAACGCATGCGTGCAAAAATTTCCGGAACTTGCTTATACCCCAAAAATTCATGTCCGTGAAACGTCCAGGCATCTCCGGTAAATCGCTTGGTGTCGGGCTTAGCTATATCATGCAGTAGGGCTGCCCAACGCAACCATAAATCATCGGTATGCTCAGCAATATTATCCACAACCTCTATGGTATGATAAAAATTATCCTTGTGCGATATTCCTTTTCTTATATCCACCCCCTTTAGTTTGGATAGTTCAGGAAAAACGTACTCTAACAAGCCGGTTTCGTCCATCAAACGAAAACCGACAGAGGGTTTTGGCGACATCAAAATTTTATTCAACTCAATAACAATTCGCTCCTTAGAGACGATCTTAATTCGGTCTTTATTATTTTTAATGCCTTGTAAAGTATCCGGAAATATGTCAAAGCCCAATTGCGATGCAAAACGCACAGCACGTATCATTCGCAGGGGATCATCGGAAAAGGTTCTTCCCGGTTCCAAAGGTGTACGAATTATTTTGTCTTTAAGGTCTTGTTGCCCGTTAAAGGTATCAATCAGTTCGCCGTAATTTGATTTATTCAGGCTTATGGCCAGGGCATTAATTGTAAAATCTCTCCGATTTCTGTCGTCATCAATTGTGCCTTGGCTCACTGCCGGTTTTCTCGAATCTGAGGTATAGGATTCTTTTCTTGCTCCTACAAATTCAAGTTCTTTCCCGTTGTGATTTATCATGGCTGTTCCGAATCGTTTAAAAACCGAAACGTGCTTTTTGCCTTTTAAATCGTCAGCTACAGCTTTTGCAAATTTTATTCCGTCTCCGATAACAACAATATCAATATCATTTGATTTTCTGTTCAATAATATATCACGCACATATCCCCCAATCAGATAGACTTCTGTATTCAGTTTTTCAGCAGTTTCAGATAAAGTTTGGAATAGGGAGTCTTTCAAGTATTTTTGCATTTCTACTGATGTAATTTGTTTGGTTTGTCAAAGATTAATTAAAAATATGACAAAATTACCATATTTAATCCCGAATAATAACATTTTGTCCGATTTATTCTGTCGGCATACTATTTGACAAAATAACATTAAATATTTTAAATTAAAAAAAACAAAGCATGTCAAAAGTAGAATTTTTAACAGAAGAGAGTTTCAAGGAAAAAGTTTTCAATTTTGAAAAAAACAAAGATTGGAAATTTGAAGGAGATAAACCATGCATGATTGATTTCTATGCAGATTGGTGCCAACCTTGTAAAATGGTTGCTCCAATTTTGGAAGAACTTCAAGAAGAGTATGCCGGAAAAATTGATGTTTTCAAAATAGATACTGAAGATCAGAAGCAGCTTGCAGGAATGTTTGGAATTCAAAGTATTCCTTCGCTACTTTTTGTACCTCAAGAAGGACAACCACAAATGGCTGTAGGCGCATTGCCAAAGGATTCATTCAAAAAAGCCATCAAAGATGTACTCAAAGTAGAGAATCCTGTTGAAGCATAAAACAGAACAAAGGTAGACCTTGTCTTACTTTTTTATTCCAACTCGAAAACCATATTCATTGTCGGTTTTCGGGTTTTTTTAATATTCCGACATGATGAAAAAATTACTTGTAATCGGCTTAGCTCTTATGCTTATAAACGCTTGCAAAATTCAAATCGTAAAACAACCCTCCGGGCCGAAACCCATTTCAATGGATAAAGAGTTATTTATACAATCCGTTTGGGATTTTGAAAAGGAAAAAAACTTTAAATATATCGGAAACCAACCGGCAATCATTGATTTTTATGCGGATTGGTGCGGACCTTGCCGGCGTATTTCTCCTATTCTTGATAAAATTCAATCGGACTATGCCGGAAAAGTCACGGTTTACAAAATAAATACAGATTACAACAAACAATTGGCTTCGCTTTTTAAAGTCAGAAGTATTCCTGCTGTGCTGTTTATTCCGCTTAACTCTAAACCCAAAATGCTTGTTGGGGTCAGAGCTGAAAGTGAATACATTAGCCTGACGGAAAGCATGCTTCCTAAAAAGAAGTAAGCCTTTGCTTGACACAGATCAAAAACAGGGAGGAAAAAAGTTCGGGACTGTTTTTGGCTCAATTAAATTTAATACTTATATTCGTTGACTACGGCGAACAAAATTGTGTGCTGTCCTTTTGCATACACTTCAAAGCTTTCACCGGCGTATATTTAACCTACCGGAGTAAAATTATCATCTCGGGTAATAAAACATGATTTATGAAACGAATTGTTTACAGTTTTTCGCTTGTTATTTTTGTGTTATTTTCCCAAATACAAATTCTTAATGCACAAAAAACAAGCCTGCATGTTATTGATGCTTCAACCAAGAAAGCTTGCTCTTTTGCAAATCTTGTCATGTATAATTCCGACAATGAATATACCGGCGGCAAAGTTACGGATAAAAACGGATTTGCATCTCTTAATATCAACACCATAGCCAAAGTAAAGATTTCATCCGTTGGGTATATTTCTGAAATAATAACTGTAAAACCGGGAGAAACCCTCACCATAGAATTAAAAACTGACTTTGGCGACATGGAGGAAATTGTAGTTACCGGACAATACAATCCCCGAAAAACCGACCGCTCCATTTATAAAATTGATGTGATAAACTCAAAAACCATGAGAGACCGAGGAATCACAAACCTTGCCGAAGCATTGTCTAATGAAACAGGCGTGCGACTTTCAATAGATCCTTCTACAGGAACATCCGTAGAGCTCCAAGGCATGGGCGGCGAAAATGTAAAATACCTGCTCGACGGTATTCCGATAACCGGCCGGGTAAACGGCGATATAGATTTATCTCAAATCAATATGGAGAATGTTGACCATATTGAAATTGTGCAAGGCCCTATGTCAGTAGTGTACGGTACAAATGCTCTGGCGGGTGTCATAAATATTATTACAAAACAAAACGCCGAAAATAAAAATATCATCAAAGTCAATACCTACAATGATTCCAAGGAGAATTATAATTTCGGGTTTTACGGCTCTGTCAATCATAAAAAACATACAATCACGGCTTCGACCAACCGAGATATGTTCAGAGGTATTGATATTGATCTGAATGTTGATACAGCTAAATTTCCGCAAGGCAATGACCGGTATATGGAATTTAAGCCCAAAAGAGTATTTAATGCCGGGCTGGAATATTCGTACAGAGATAAATACTTCAGCATCAGAGCAAAATCACAATATATGAACATGCTCTTAAAAAGCTACAACAATCCCACCCCGTTGCTGATTTCATACGATGCAGATTACTATACCACGCGATCTATTAACAGCTTTTCCGTCAGAAACAAAATCACCGACGCACTCTCCTATAATGTTGTGGGAGCTTACACATATTACGGACGAAACACAGACTATATAAACTCCGATTTGGTCGCTTTGCAAAAAGAAGTCACCGGATCTTCTGCGACAACATTTCATAATGCCATGACAAGAGGAAGTTTTACCCGGGCCAAAGAGAATTCAAAACTATCCTTCCAATTCGGCTGGGATATTAATTACGATACCGGAGAAGGAGATAAAATTGCGGACACAGCTCAAATTACAGATGCTGCCGGATTTCTGAGTGCTCAATACAGGCCGTTTGAGCAGCTCTCAATACAGCCGGGCTTCAGATATATCTACAACTCAATTTATCCTACCCCACTTATTCCTTCAATCAATCTGCAGTGGAAGTTATTCGATGCCGTAAATTTTCGAGTATCCTATGCTAAAGGATTCCGGGCTCCCTCTCTAAAAGAATTATATCTTGACTTTAAAGACTCCAACCACAACCTCGAAGGAAACAAAGACCTTAAAGCTGAAAAAACGGACAGCTACAATGCCTCAATATCTTACAAGTACGGTTTTGGAAAACATCTGTTCAAAATTGAGCCTTCGGCTTTTTACAACAACGGAAAAGATGCCATTACTCTCATTGTAACCGATATTGAATCGAACTCGGCCACCAACACAAATTTGGGTGCACGAAGAACCTTGGGCGGAAGCATAAACGGAAAATATCTTAATTTCTCGGGACTTATGCTCGGTGCCGGATTTGGGATAACCGGAGAAAGCTATGACTACTACGGCGAAAATGATTACACCCCGATTGTTTATTATAACAACTATTCTTTTTTGTCAAAATATAAATGGCGAAAAGCACAAACTATATTTAGCCTGAATGTAAAGTACTATGGAATTACTCCCTCTTTGTCTGTAGACAGTGATACCGAAGAATACTACAGAGTACATACTGAGCCGTATGCAGATATTGAGGCAACCATTAGTAAACAACTTTGGAAAGAAAGAATAATGCTTATTGCCGGCGGAAAGAATTTGGCCGATAACTATTCAAACAGAACCTACGGATATCGAGGAGAAAGAGAAGACTACTATGCTCCGGTAAATTACGGAAGAACATTTTTTATTAAGATGATTATTAAACTTGAAAATTAACACCCTTATCAGTTATGAAAAATATTATACTTATTGTTACGGTTGCATTTGGTCTGAGTTCATGCTTTAAGGATATTGATACCGTTCCGTTGGAAAGACTGACCGAAAGTACTTTTACTGTACAAAACAGTATTAAGACAACCCAAAGCTACTTTTATTTTTACGAGAACATTGTGCAACAAGTCGGAACGTCCTCGCCGAGGAGTTGGGATTTGGCATTCGAATCCGCCGGCCCCGGAAGTCGTGTAATGCTCGGTTGGGCTTCGGGTTCGTTGGGTCATAAATCAGGCAAATTTAATATTTCGGAAGTTAGTCAAGATGAAATATTGGACCTGATTGATAACTCCAATCAATGGACTTTTAACGACCCGGCCTATACAAATTATACAGACTCCTTAACCCTAAAAGACTGGGAAGACGGCGAAGTATATATCCAAAACAGAGGGGTGGAAAGCGACAACTATTACTTGATACAATTTGTGGAAAAAACAGAAAATTCCTATACTTTTAATTATGCCAAGGCCACCGATAATCAAAATATACAAAGCTATACTATTGAACGCAGTGCCGGTTTAGCTTATGTCTATTTTTCTTTCGATGAGAACGCAGAAGTTTCAGTAGAACCTCGGCTGACAGATTGGGATATTGTTTTTACACCCTACTTGGGGTGGTGGGAAACTCTTGTTCCCGGGGAGTATTCTCCCTATATCCAGAGTGGCGTCCTGATTAACTATGAAGCCGGAGTTGAGGTGGCTCAAATTTTTGATGAGAATATTGATTTTACGGCTATTGATGAAACCTGTGCAGATACTGTTAAATTTACAAGTTGGAAAGGGGTTATCGGTTCAAACTGGAAAATTCTCGGGGCTATCGATTCCGAAAATATTTATGAAATGGATCCGAATAAAAAATATATTTTAAAAAAATATGACCCTCCGGAAGAGGTATTCAAATACTTTAAATTCAGAATAATAGACTACAAACTAAACGGTGAAGATCACTTTCCGACGGTTGAATTTAAGTTCTTAGGAAATGTATAGTTTCGAATATATGAAATAGTCGTGAATTCACGGCTTAGCTCGGATTGTGCAAAAGGCAAATGGAATTATAAAATCGATAATTTCAGGTTTATTCTTTTAAACGAGCTAATATTATACGACCGAAAAACTTTAAAATTCAGGAATCCTGACCTTTCGTAGTTTAAATTGTCGTAGATTAGGAATAAGGTAATAAGGTTGTTCGTATTTTTTTCATTTCTACTAAGGTTAAAAAAAAAACGATAAGGTTTATTACATAACTTAAGAACCTTACTTCGACGAATGCTCAGTACAAGTATTTTTACGGTTTTAACCTTAGTAGAATTTTGAATTAACAGGATTTCAAACCTTATTACCTTATTTTTTTTATTAAAAATTTCTATAAAATACGACAATTTTATTTTACGAACAAATTACTACAAACACTTGATAATCAAATCATGGGTCAGGATTTCTGAAATTAAACCGGTTGGCAAGCAATTACAGCAGGTACACGGGGCAAAAAAATCGCTCCGGATAAACCGAAGCGACTCTTTACATTTAAATTTTTCAGATCATCATTTATTTAGCAAGCGGAGTTATGGGCCCGACATAATTTATAGTCAAATTATCGGTAGAGCTCTCTACAAACTCTCCGGTATCCCAATTATAATTCCCGATAGAAAGAACCATCTCACCGGTTATTTTATAGACTCCGTCAACGACTTCTTCTATCGTAAGGTCCCCTGTACCGTCTTTTCCTATTGCCGTCCATTCATAAGTCATTCCTTCATAATTTGCCGTGTATCCTACATCGTAGGTACCGGCATCTCCGTCAGCCTCCCAGCTGTATGTGCCGGGCAATTCTCCCAAGCCTTTATTGGGGTATAATTTCAACAAATCAGGATTGTCTTGTCCCTCAACATCTGTCAACAGTCTCAAATAAGGATCGCCGCCACCCATGCCTGATTGATGCCAAAACATATCCGAACTTACGGAATATATTGTGTCGCCAAAGGTATAATGACTATCAGGTTCAGAAACTTCAACGGTTTGTTCTGTTGTTGTACTACCATCTTCATTGGTCGCCGTAAGTTTTACCGTAATGTTTCCTACAGATAAAAACTTCAAATTGATGTCTTCATCGGTATAGGTGGACTCACCAACTTCCCACAAATAACTCTCGGCATCTGTTGATGTATTTGTAAACGCCACCACATCGTACTGTTGCGGAGCTTCAGGAGAAACCGTAAATGCAGCCGTTGGAGGCGTTTTCTCGCAACTTGTAAACAGAGCCGTTACTATAACCACCATAAACAGGACTTTTGAAATCGTCTTAACTTTTTTCATTGTATCTATTTAAATATTAATATTGTTAGTTCTGAATGCAAAAATAATACAATCTACTTAAACCAAGCCAACGTCTGTAAATATGTTTACATTACTTTATAACCTTGAACTCAACTCGTCTGTTTTTCGCTCGTCCGGATTGGGTTTTGTTATCTGCTCTCGGCAATTCGGAACCATACCCCTTGACTGTCATTTTTTCGGTTTTGCAACCTTTCTGAACCAAATAGTCTTTTACCGCCTGTGCTCTCGCCTTTGATAAAGATTTGTTGTAATCGGCTTTGCCAATATTATCGGTATGGCCGGATATTTCAATTTTAATAGCCGGGTATTTCAAGAAAAAAACCGCAAAACGATTCAATTCCGGGTAAGATGTCTTTTGAAGCGTATGCTTATTGTGTTCAAAAAACAGGTTTTTTAAAGCGATCGTTTCATTCCCTTCAATAATTTTTTGCTCCGAAATAAGTACAAAGTTTTTTTCTATTTCCTGCATTTTTTCAGCTTCCGACAAATCTATACTTCCTGAAATTGGGTAGTAACCGGGGGTTTGAACAAAAAATCCATAATTTTTACCGTTGGGTAATGTAATAATATATGCTCCGTCGCCGGGATCAGATTTTGACCGACCGATTTCTTTTTGAGCGTCCAAATTCTCCCATATGATTTCAGAACTGAGAATTTGTCCTTCACTGTTTTTTATTGTCCCATAGATTCGAGTTGTTGTCTCGGGTCTCAAATTCTTGGGCAATTGAGTTTTATAAATATCCGGGTCTTTCCCCCCGAAATAAGAGAAATAAGCCTCTATACCGTCTCCCGATATTTCGTAGTCGTACTCTTCGCTTTCGGTATTAATTCCTTTACCGAGATTTACCGGCTCCGACCACTCTGTCCAGCTCGTATCATTCAGTCGCTTAGACATAAAGACATCCAATGCACCAAAGCCGGCATGCCCTTGCGAACTAAAGTATAAGGTTTTCATATCTGCATGCAAAAACGGACTTCTCTCGGCATAAGGTGTATTTACTACAGAGCCGATATTAATTGGTTTGGACCATTCTCCGTTTTTCATTTCTGAAACATAAATATCGGTGTTTCCTCCGCGTCCGCCGTGGTATGCCTTCCCGAAACGAACAGGCATTCCTGTTCCGCCGACACGGTCGGAGATATAGAACACAGCATTTCCGTCGGCTGTCATCATGGCATCGGCTTCCCAGGCTTCATATAAATTGAGTTGCGGAAAAATTTTTTTTCGTGTCCATCCCTTTTGTGTTTTATCGGAATAATAAATATCGCCCTCTGAAAACATCAGCATTCTTGTTCCGTCTGCACTTATTGAAAGCGGGGCTTCATTCATATACGAGGTACTGAGGTCGGAAACAAGTACTGGTTTGGTCCATTTGCCGTTTTTCTTTTTGGAATAAAAAATATCCTCCATTCCGTCTTCTAAATTGCCCTCTCGGTTTCTTCCGCAAAAAACTAATTGTTTGCCGTCGGCTGTAACCGATGCAGCATACTCCCAACCTTTCGTATTCACTTCCCCGGCAAGTTTATTCGGCTTATAACTGCCGGTATTCTTTTGTTTCAATAATTGTGTAAGTTTTTCGACTTCGTGTGAATTTTTAAAATAATTGTCATATTTTTTTACAATTTCCTCTGCTTGTCGGTAATCTCCTTGCTCAACAGATTCACTTATAAGTAATTGCAGTGCTACAAAAGCAATATCTTTCGGAGCGGCATCTTTAATAAACTTATCATATTTTGCCGCATAGTTAACCTTATAGCCTTTCTCAAAAGCTAAATTTCTGCCGCGCTCGGCTAAGATTTTATGCTGTGGTTTGTAATCTGAATAATAAGGAAAGTCTGAATATTTTTCCTCAAAAGCTGAGATAGCCAATAGTTCTCCGGTTTGCAATACCTCTTCATAGATTCCTTTCCAGAGAAGCCTATACTGTTTTTTTGCCTCATCGACCTGCAGAGCCTCCGGATAGCTTATAAAAAATGCTTGATAATCTCTGAAACTTCCTTTTTTTACAGCTTCCGAAAATGCCAAACTATCTCTTCTACGGGTAATCCCTTGATGCAAATTACTTTCTGAAAAAACATTCAAATACTCGGTAAGTTGAGCCGTATTATTTTTGAAAGAGAGATTTTGGTAGGCATGTTCTGCTACAGAATCGCGCAGTGTTTCCAACAGATTACCGGTAATTCCGTAATCTTCTTTAAGTTCCTTTTTGTTTTCTGATCGCTTATATCTCCCCAGGGCATATTTAGAATATTTGTAAGCTTTTATAATACTATACTTCGGGTATTCCGGATTAAAATAAATAATTGCTTTTCCATAGCGTTCTAAGGTCGGTAATTTTTTCTCCGCTTTTTCAAATGTATGCCGGGCCTTTTCAAAGTCTCCTTGTTCTAAATATTCAAATGCATTTTGATATTTTTGAGCAAAAATGGCAAGCGGTACCAAAAAAAACAGTGCTATTAAAAAAAAATGTTTCATAATGCGACTTTACGAAGTTAAAAAGATTTGATTATAAGATATTTAAGCACCAAAGATAGCAGCGTAATCTATTGACTTGACTATGAATTATTCCGCACCTGTGGTGCTAAAATTAATTATTGTTTCTCACCTTGCCCTTCCGGGCAAGCTTATTGATTATCATGCCTTTGGTGTTCATTTTTATCTTGATAAAGTAGCCACTTTTAACTTCCTGAAAAAATAGAGCGATACAAGTTATTCTGCAAATGACTTGTATGTAAGTAATAATTTATTCCTTAAATAAATGATGAGCTTTTGTCCGAAATATAAAATCTCAATATCGGACTTTATATACATATTTTCTATTGCAAATCAATATCTTCGAGATCTATAATCTTGTTTAAAATGGCATAGGCCGTCATACCGGAAGCCGTTCTGATATCTATTTTTTTTGTAATATTTTTTCGGTGTGTAATCACGGTATGAATACTTATGAATAAGCTTTCTGCAATTTCTTTATTCGTTTTTCCCAGGGCGACTTCTCTCAGCACCTCTCTCTCTCGATCAGTCAATTCGGACTGAAAAACCTTATCTTTAGGAAGTTCTTGAACCAGTTTAGACAACCTTTCTACAATCTCCTCTTTCTGATCGGTCATGCAAATATGTTCATCAAAATAACTGAACTGTTCATTTTTTCTTCGATCGCCGGTGATTAAAATAATCTTACTTTTCAAACTTCTTTTGAATAGGTTTCGCACATTTTTATGTGGGTCTTCCAACATTTTAGCATTAATAATTAAAAAGTCAGGATTTATTTTATTTATTTGTTTTTGCATACTCTTTTCGTCAGAAATCAAAGTGAGTTCTTCAGCCCCGGGAATACTGCCGATTATTCGTTCCATGCCTGCATATACAATATAGGATTTACAAGCTATAACGTATGATATACCTGACATATTATTGTTTATTCAGTAATTTTGTTTCCATAATTTTTACTCTCGGCACCAAAAATTGTTCTTCAAGTTCGGCGTGATCCTGCAAATCTTTCTCAAAACTGAATACTTCTCTTAAAAGCTCATTTACAGCATACTGATCGTCGGGAGAAGGCAAAAACTTAATCAATAAATTTTTTAAATCAAGCAGAGCGGAGTCCAAGCTTGAATGCTCCTCAACATAACTGTCAATCGGGTATTCTCTAATTTTTGATAATAATTCTTCAGAGACAGCATTCAATTTAAAAGCCTGTTCAACCTCCAGTATATATGGATATACAACATCTTCCTCATGCTGAGTATGAACTAAAACTTCATGTTTGTATTCTTGAAAAAAATTATTCAAAACTCTGCGGTTGTTTTTGGCAGTTTCTTCTTTCCAAGAGAGTTCTTCCAATCTACGATCTAACTCTCGGAGTTTTATATCTGTGTAATACCGGTGAGATTTTAGTAAATAATCAATAATTACCGCCGGAGGGAATTTTTCTATTTCTGAGTCTTTTTTATAATACGGGTCATGAAATGCCCTAATTATCTCCAAAAAAAAGTCTGCATTAACAGCATGCGCCTCACAGACCGTCTCAACGGTATCGTCACCAAAACCAAATCCTATTCCGAAGCGTGTTATAATTGGTATTAAAGTATAATCTGAATGAATAACATCAGCCATTTTTGTATCTCTTCCGAATCGTATTATTTTTTTCATATCCTCATATTTATATACTAAAAACCGGAATTCTTCTACATCTTTTCTTCAAATATTTGGTAAACTTTCCGGTTTACAAATTATTCCCTGAACCTATAATACAATAATAAGGGCAATATTTATATTTTCCAAACCGAACCGAACTTATTCAAATCATAAAAAAGGCTAACAACCGTATAATTTGATTCATCTTATTTTTGCTTAGGAACGAATACGAAATAAATTATGATAGTGCAAGCGAAGTTATTTTGTTTCCGATCCTTAGTGCTTGTAAAGAAATAAACTTTACATTTCCACTTGTTCCGCCAAAGGTCGGATTAAAATCTTTTGCTTATTTTCATCGTTATAAAAGTTTTAAATAAACTGTGGCTATTATTAACTTTTTTAATTAAATTATTAAGGTGTTAATAAGCTTCGCAAAGTTCGCAAAGTATTGTTTCACAATAATCTTGAAAATAAACAAAATAACGTCGCATAAATTGTAAACTTTATTTCTTAACAAGCACTTAATAGCATCTGCTTTGTATATTTGCCGAAAATTCATTTTTTATTATCTTTGATCAAATAGAATATATCCTTAAATCCGCAAGTCTTTTAGTAATCGCTTGCAGGTGAAAACACCTGCAATGTGCAGACTGTACCGGCCGGATACTTTTACCCGGCTGTTATTCAGGCATTTAATGTTTGACTTGCGAATTTAAGGAATATATAGATACATTTATTGCTGAACCAAAGTCACTCTAAATTTTTTTAATAAAACTAAACCCAACAATCATGAATAAATTCGCCGCATTAATTCTACTTCTGTTGCTGTCAACAGGGCTATTTGCTCAAGAAATTATCAACCTTACTCCCAAAACATTCAAATCGGAAATTTGGGATTATGAGAACAATGAGAAATTTAAATTCAAGGGCAACAAACCGGTTATTCTTGACATTACTGCCGACTGGTGTAGACCTTGCCGAATGATGAAACCAATTCTTAAATCAGCTCAAAAAAAACACGGCAATGATTTACAAATTTATACTATTGATTCCGATAAATATCCGGAACTTTCCGGCTTATTTAAAGTTAAGTATTTACCGACTCTCATTTTTATAAATCCGAAAAAAAAAAATACAAAAAGGAAATTGGATACAAAGACAAGAAAGCTCTGAGAAAAATTATTAGACATCAACTCAAGATTTAATTTATCCGGGCAGAATTTTTTTACCAATGAGTGCACTCCTCAAAGCGGAGTATGAATTTTTATAAAGAGGCCCTACCGCTTTTAACATACTGATACATAATTGCCCGGAAAACAATTGGGCTATAGTTTAAAATAGATGTGCTATTTTGAATATGGTGATTATAAGGCTTTTACAAGATTATTTTGAAATTTTAAACCACAGCCAACAATTGAATACATTTTTCAAATGCTAAATTAAATTAATGATTGAAATTTTGCAGAATTCAAAATAATTATACTACATTTGCTCCTGAAAATCAGGGGTGCCGAACGGCTGAGATCATACCCTTTGAACCTGAGGCGGTTAGTACCGCTGTAGGAAGTTTCAAAGCCTTACAGACTCCCCACAAAACTTTTAATACAACAAATTAAACAGCTTCGCTTGTTTGGTATTCGTCATCAACGATGTACCTATAAGAGCAAAGCCAATAAAAAATTAAGACATGAAAAATTTAATTCTATTTATTGCATTGCTGTCATTTTTTTATTCTTCATCAGCACAGGAACTCAAAGGAAGGGTTACCGATATTGATAATCTTCCGCTGCCCGGTGCTGTTATTAAAATTGATGACAGCTTTTACGGAAAATCAACCGGTATAAAGGGGAGTTTTTACATAAAAAACTTGTCGGAAGGCAGGCACAAGGTTACCGTATCATTTCTTGGATTTGTTTCGGAACAACAAACCGTAAATATCCAAGAAGGAGAAGTTGCCAAACTTGTATTCAGACTCCATGAAGCCACGGTGATGACCGATGAGATTACTATTTTCGGCACGCGAGCCGGAAAAAGTGCTCCTTTGGCATTTACTGAAGTAAATAAAGAGGAGATTGAGAAAAATAATCTCGGAAAAGACATTCCCTACATTCTGGAAATGACCCCGGCACTAATTACCAACTCAGATGCCGGAAACGGTGTGGGCTACACCACCATGCGAATAAGAGGAAGCGATATTTCTCGAATCAATGTAACGCTTGACGGTGTACCGCTTAATGATTCAGAATCTCAAGGTGTATGGTGGGTTGACCTCCCGGATTATGCTTCGTCGGTTGAAAATATTCAAGTACAACGCGGAGCCGGAACTTCGACCAACGGGGCCGGAGCTTTTGGTGCAAATATTAATTTTTCAACATCCAAACCGAATTACGATCCCGTGGGAGAAATCAATACATCCTACGGCTCATTCAATACCTACAAAACGAATATCAAAGTCGGAACCGGTCTCATCAATAACCATTTTGGGTTGAATGCCCGAGTTTCAAAAATTCATTCCGACGGATTTATTGACCGGGCTACAACCGATATGGAATCGGTTCACTTATCAGGAATCTATACCGATAAAAAAAACTTAGTAAAAATAAACTTACTCCACGGAATTGAGGAGACTTATCAAGCCTGGTATGGCGTGACCAAAGACCGTTTGGATACCGGAAGAACCCACAACCCTTACAGTTATGACAATGAAACAGATAACTACAAACAAACTCACGCACAATTGTTTTTTACCCATTCTTTCTCAAATTTTTTAATTTTAAAAACGGCGCTGCATTACACCAAAGGCGCCGGCTATTATGAGCAATACAAAAATGACGAAAGCTTTGATGACTATCAATTGGAAAACCCTGTAATCGGAGACTCTACACTTTCTGAGACTGATTTAATTCGGCGAAAATGGTTAGATAATGATTTCTACGGCATCGTCTATTCTTTGAAGTATATTGCGGGCAATTTTGATATAATATACGGAGGTTCGGCAAACCAATACGAAGGCGGGCATTTTGGACGTGTAATTTGGATGCAGCATACTGCAGGTACTGACATCAGGCACCAATGGTACACCAACGACGGCATTAAAACAGATTTCAACAATTATATCAAGGTAAATTATAAGATCACGCATGAGTTGACACTTTGGGGTGATATGCAATACCGAATGATTAATTACAGTATCGACGGTATAGATGATGACCTGCGAGACATTTCACAAACCAACGATTACGGGTTTTTGAATCCCAAAGCCGGGCTAAGCTATTCCTCGGGGCTGAATAAATTATATGCCTCATTGTCAACAGCTCAACGAGAACCTACTCGAACAGATTTTGCCGATGCCCCGTCTGACATCAAGCCCACACCCGAGACACTATATGATTACGAAATGGGCTACAACATAACCGGAGATTTTTATACCGTCGATGCCAATTTATATTACATGGATTATAAAAATCAACTGGTTCTCACCGGGCAAATAAATGATGTGGGCTCTCCCATATCAGTCAATGTACCGGAAAGTTACAGAACCGGTATTGAATTGAGCGGAGCCGTTAAGCTCATGAATATAATTAAATGGGAAGCCAATGCCGCTTTCAGCAAAAATAAAATTAAAAACTTTACGGCATATGTTGACGACTGGGACAATTGGGGTGATCAAGAAACTGAATCCTACGATGAAACAGACATTTCTTTCTCGCCGGAATTGGTTGCAAAAAGTAAAATTTCGGCCAACTTGTTCAGCAATTTTTCTGTAGCACTCACTACCCAATATGTAAGCCGACAATACATAGATAATACCGGAAACCAAGACCGCTCCATAGACCCCTACTTAGTGAATAATATTAATTTGAATTACCATTTCTCATTTAAAAAAATTAAACGGATAAATCTATATTTCAGCCTGAACAATTTTACAAATGAAAAGTATGAAACCAACGCCTGGGTTTACCGATACATTTCAGGCGGCAGTAAATCGGCCGAGTACGGGTATTTCCCTCAGGCCGGAATGCATTTTATGAGCGGGCTGAGTATTAAATTCTAAGAAGTACATGGGGATTGTAAATAAGCACTCGTTATATTTATATCAAACTGCTGTATAGGAAAACTATGCAGCAGTTTTTTTATTTGCCAAAAAAATAAACCCTAAAAATCACTCGCGAATAATGATACAGATTACAAAAACCGCAAATAAAACAAAGAGTTTTACTTTTTAAGTACAATAATTTTTCAAATCAACGGTTAAACAATTACTTTTGTGTGTAATAATCTGAAATAAAATAATGAGCCGTTTTCAACGTACTGAATAAGGTTTCTGCTTTCTTTCAAAGGGTAAATAATTCTATTATAAAAATTATACAGCTGTTGCCTGCAGATTTTCGACAAATTACACTGTATCACTCCTGCCGAGGAGGAGCATATTCGTGCGGCAACAGAACAACAGACTCGGCTATTTATTCATTCCCGAAAATTTCGGGACAAATTCATTTGTTTTGAAAATAAAACTAAGCTTAATTTCCTTTTTGGCAGTTGTACTTTTGTCGTTGTCATGTTCTACTGAAAAAAATACGTCATTTACACGCTTTTTTCACAACACCACGACCCACTATAACATATACTTTAACGGCTACATGAGTTATGATGCGGGGATTCGTAAAATTGAGGAGGCCGATGAGGTCTATACGCAACTATTGCCCGTTTTCAAAGGGGAAACCGAAAAAATGGGGAATTTAGTGGGTTCAGATATGGACCGGGCAGTAAAAAAATCGGTAAAGTCGATAAAAATGCATTCTATTACAGTAAAACCGGATCTCAAGGAAAACGGAAGGAACCTTACCCAAGAACAAAAAGACTTTTTGGAAAAAACAGAATATAACAAATGGATTGACGATGCCTATCTTCTTATCGGCAAAGCACACTACTATAAAGGGGAATACCGTGTTTCAATGAAATCCTTGCAAACTATTTTGACAAGATTCAGAAAAGAAGAAATTCGCTTTGAAACCATGTATTGGGTCGCCAGATGCTACTCTGCACTCAATCAATTCACCGATGCAGAAAAGTATTTAATGAAAATTACGAACAGCCCGGATTATGACGACCGGTTGAATTATGAAATTGAGTTGGTGCGTACCGATATTTTAGTGAAAACAAAAAAATACGATAAAGCTTCTGAAAAGCTTGAACCTTTGGCAAAAATAACTAAAGGAAAAGATAATAAAGCTCGTCTTTACTACCTCTTGGCACAACTCAATTCCAAAACAGGAAACAATTCCGATGCAAGAAAATTCTTTCAGAAAGTTATTAAACTCAATCCGTCATATGATATGGTTTTTAGCTCGAAAATAAACTTGGCCGAAGCTTATGATGCCACTCAAGGCAATGCCGAAAGCCTCAAAAAAAGCCTTCGGAAAATGCTCAAGGACGACAAGAATATTGATTATCAAGACCAAATTTATTATGCTTTAGCCGAAATTGATATGAAAGAGGGCAATGTTTCAAAAGCTGAACAAAATTATTTAGAGTCGGCCAAGCGGAGCACAATGAATAAAAATCAAAAAGCTTTGTCATTTTTAGCTTTAGCAAATATATACTTTGAAAGACCGGAATACCTAAAAGCCGGCGCCTATTTTGACAGTACAATGACGGTTTTGAGTAGAGACTATGAAGATTATGACGAGATTTCTAAAACCGCAAACAACTTAAGCGAATTAACCGGCAACCTGAAAATTGTAGCTCGAGAAGACAGTTTGCAGAAAGTAGCCCAAATGTCTGAGTCCAATCGCACAAATCTTATTAACAACATAATAGCACAAGTGAAAGCCGATGAAGTGGCAGCTAAAAATGTCGGAAACCAAAGTTACGACCCGTTTAGGCAAGGCAATTATAACAATAAAAATACCAAAGGAAAATGGATTTTCTATAACCCGCAAGCCTTAAGTATTGGCAAAAGCGAGTTTCTGAAAACATGGGGGAAACGGGTTTTGGAAGACCACTGGAGAAGAAGAAATAAAACGGTGCAGAACACGTTTGAGGAGGAGGAAAATGACACGACTGACCGAATAACCGACAATAAAGACCCGGAATATTATCTTCAGGACTTACCGCTGAATGATTCACTGATGGCCGCCTCAAACAGTAAAATTGCTGAAGCACTGTACAACGCAGCCTACACTTATGAAAGTCAAATGGAGGCCTATCCGGAAGCCATCGAAACCTACGGAATATTTCTCAGTCGCTTCACAAAACATCCGTTGGTGGTAGAAGCCTATTTCAACCTGTACATGATATATTTTAAACATCAGAAAAATAAAACAAAGGCCGAACAATACCGGCAAAAAATACTCAACGAGTTTCCGTACAGCAAATA
This sequence comes from Bacteroidota bacterium, assembly GCA_034659855.1. Taxonomy (GTDB): domain Bacteria; phylum Bacteroidota; class Bacteroidia; order Bacteroidales; family JAADGE01; genus JAYEIA01. The sequence continues at coordinate 6,193 of JAYEIA010000107.1, read as the reverse complement.
TGCAAATATTTTGTCTGACCCTAATTATCTGGACAAGCTGAAAGAGAACAAAGATAAAATTAATGGGTTGTATGAGGAAGTTTTCTCGGCCTATAAGTCAGAAAATTATCATGACGTTTTGAAAAAAACAAACGAAGCCAAAACGTTGTCGCCGGAAAATGATTTAATTGCCGGCTTTATGTATTTTGAATACTTGGCCATAGGGAGTTTGGGCGATAAAGAACAAATGAAATCGGGCTTGGAAGAAATAATACAAAAATATCCGAACCACAGCATTACACCTTTGGCAAGCAATGTCTTGGAAACGTATAAGAGCGGCAAATATGATAAAAATTATTATACCGTTTCGGCGGTAAGCGATACGTTTTTCTACGCCTTTACGGTACATAAAGACAGTACAAAAATTATCAACAAAGCAAAGTTTCTTTTGGTAGATTTTACTGTTGAAAAATTTCCGGCTTTGGATATTAAAATCTCAGAAAAGCCCTTTGATAAAGAATTGAAGATTATAACAGCCCAAGGGTTTACTAAAAAAAGTGACGTTCAAGAACTGTTTTCAAGTATTCGGTCCGGAAATTTGTACCGAACGTTTGATAACAACACCTACAACCACTTTATCATATCCAACGAAAACTTTTTAAAACTCAAAAAGTTACCGATTATTGAAAAATATATGCGGTTTTTTAATACATATTACTAATTTTTCAACGAACTCGGAACAGCAAACTGCCGGCATTATGGAATTTTACCGGAAAAATAACACACAAATAAAATATACACTTTGTATTGAGGGACAATGCTTTGCCCCGACAAATACTTTTGATGCAAGTCTCAATCAATTTAAAAAACACAGCCCATGAAAAACCATAAGCCCTATTGTTACGATTATCCTCGGCATGCTGTTGCCGCAGATATTATTGTTTTAACAAAAAAGGAGTCGCGCCTGCATATCCTGCTTATCAAACGAAAAAATTATCCGTTTGCCGGAAAATTTGCCTTTCCCGGAGGCTTTGTAGATCCCGGTGAATCAACCGATGAAGCCGCAGCGAGAGAGCTCAAAGAAGAAACTGCCGTAAGCTCTGACGCTCTGCAACAATTCAGAGTTTACAGCGAGGCCGGCAGAGATCCCAGAGGTCGAATTATATCCGTAGTATATTCGGTCTTTATAGAAGAATTAACAGAGTACGCAGCCGGTGACGATGCGGCAGAGGCCCAATTATTTGACATCGAAAAACTGCCCGCTTTGGCCTTTGACCACAATAAAATATTGGCTGAGTACTTCGAAGAAAATTCGCCGATACAGCTATGAATGAATTCAGTTTAAAAAGTTATAAAGTTGAAAGTTTATAATAAACGACTTATATAAATGCGGTTACAGACAATTTACCCTGCCACATTACATTTCACATCTGCACCTGTGTGGTGTTTTCACCACACAGGATCTATCCGGATACAAATTACTGTCAGGTGAAACCACCATAGCCGTCAAGTTAAGATATAAACAACATATATTCAGTTTGTTAGAGCAATATTTTTTTACTTTCGGAGGTTGAGCGAAGTCGAAACCGGTTTCGGGGCTTGTTTTGCAAACAACATGCTCAACCTCCGAAAATTTGAATATTATCTTGTAATAGCCTTATAATCACCATATTCAAAAAACACATCTATTCTAAACTATAGCCATAAAATTATGATTCGGCAAAAAATATGCCGAAAATAAATATAACGACCAACAATTTCCTTGAAAAGAGCGATGCTTATTAAGAAATAAAGTTTACAATTTATACGAAGTTATTTTGTTTATATTCAAGATTATTGTGAAACAATACCTTGCGAACTTTGCGAAGCTCATTAACACCTTAATAATTTAATTAAAAAAGTTAATAACAGCCACAGTTTATTTAAAATTTTTATAACGATGAAAATAAGCAAAAGATTTTAATCCGACCTTTGGCGGAACAAGTAGAAATGTAAATCTTATTTCTTTACAAGCACTTAAGCATATCACAAATAAAAGCACAGACCGAAGTCTGTGCTTAAAATATTATTAAAATACAAGATGCTTATACAGTCCAAGTTTTACCGCTGTTCAGCAAATCATCCACATTTTGTATCTTAGAGGTGCTTTTAACCTCCTCTATTTGCTTTTCGAGAAGCGTTTCGTAAGTATCATACTCAACGGCACGAATTGTACCAAATGCTACCGGCATATCCGGAGAATTTGCATAGCCCATTCTTACCAGCATCAAATGCATAGTAGGATCCGGCTCTTTGGCATCATGCACCAGAATATCGTCCTTAGTATAGCCGTCTTTTCCAATTTCTACGACTTTCAGTTTTAATCCCTCAAGAACAATTCCCAACTCATTTTCTTTTCCGAAAAGCATGGGTTCTCCGTGTTCCAACCATAGCTGTTTGTGATCTCGCCTGGCTTTTGAGGTTACATCATCATGGGCACCGTCATTATAGATAACGCAATTTTGCAATATCTCTACAACAGACGTTCCTTTATGATTATCGGCTTCAATAAAAGTTTTCGTTAATTCTTTCACTTTGTTATCAATTCCTCGGGCAAAGTATGTGCCTTGCGATCCGATAACAAGTTCTCCCGGTTTAAACGGCACTTCAATTGTACCGTAGGGTGAAGTTTTTGTAACCATCCCCATTTCTGATGTGGGTGAGTACTGACCTTTAGTTAATCCATATATTTCGTTGTTGAACAGCAGAAGATTGAGGTCAATATTTCTTCTTATTTCATGAATAAAGTGGTTGCCTCCAATAGCCATAGCATCTCCGTCACCGGTTATCTGCCATACGCTTAATTTTGGGTTTGCCATTTTTACTCCTGAAGCTAAAACCCCGGCCCGTCCGTGAATTCCGTGAAATCCATAAGTGGCCATATAGTACGGAAATCGAGATGAACATCCGATACCTGAAACTACGGCATAATCTTCCTTTTTGTGTTCTAATTGTGCCATAGCTTTTTGAACAGCCATTAAGATAGCCGTATCACCACATCCCGGGCACCACCGTATTTCTTGGTCGCTTTTAAAATCCTTAAATGTTAATGTATTATTATTTTTGTCTGACATGATTTCCTTATTTACAAGTTACGTTTAATTTCTTCCTTTATTTCTGCTACAGTGAATGGTAATCCTTGGATTTTATTATAATTTTTATAGTCATTCTTAGGATGTTTCATTCTCAGATAATCAACAAATTGTCCGTTATTGATTTCAAAAACAATGATCTTCTTGTATTGGCTTAAAACTTCACCGGTATTTTTCGGCAACGGATTTATATAATTAAAATGAGCATGTGCAACAGCAACGCCTTCATCTTTTAATCCTCTTGCTGCAGTAGCAAGATGTCCGTATGTACTGCCCCATCCGACCATCAAAATATCAGAATCGGTGTCGCCTTCAACATCCAGTTCCGGATAAAAATCAGAAAGCTTTTCAATTTTATTTGCCCGAGTTTTGGTCATTTCTTGATGATTCATCGGAATATAACTCACGTTACCGGTTTCGTTGTCTTTTTCAAGACCTCCGATACGATGTTCTTTACCTTTCATACCGGGAACAGCCCACTTACGTACATAAGTTTCAGGGTCTCTGACATAAGGCAAATATTCTTCCTCATCTTTTCCTGAAAATTGAGTTTCTATGGTATCCATTTCATCCATTGAAGGAATTTTCCAAGGTTCAGTACCGTTTCCTAAGAATCCGTCGCTTAACAGCAATACCGGCGTCATGTGTTCTAAAGCTATTTTTGATGCTTCAAATGCGTACTTAAAACAATTTGACGGAGTACTTGCTGCAATTACAGGCACGGGGCTTTCGCCATTGCGTCCCCAAAGTGCTTGAAATAAATCAGATTGCTCTGTTTTTGTCGGCAATCCGGTAGAAGGTCCGCCACGCTGCACGTTAACAATAACAAGCGGCAATTCAGTAATAACTGCTAAACCGATAGCTTCGGATTTAAGAGCCAATCCGGGCCCTGATGTTGAAGTTGCGGCAAAGTTTCCTGCAAAGGCCGCTCCGATGGAACTAACGATACCTCCAATTTCATCTTCCGCTTGAAAAGATTTTGCACCCAGATCTCTACGTTCCGAAATGTATTGCAAAATTTCCGAAGCCGGAGTAATAGGGTATGAACCTAAAAACATAGGCAATTTAGCCTTCTCAGCTGCTGATAGAAGTCCCCATGCCGTCGCTTGGTTTCCGTTTATGTTTCTGTATGTTCCTTTTTCTATTTGAGCCGAATGAACTCTATACGAGGGCATGGCATGGATAGTAACAGCATAATTATATCCTGCTCTCAAAGCCAGCTTATTAGCAGCGGCAACTTCCGGTTTCTTTGCAAATTTTTCGTCAAAAAACTCTTCAGTATGCTCTAATTCTCTGTCAAATATTCTGTAAACAATTCCCAAAGCAAACATATTCTTACTTCTGGCCTTATCCTTAGAGGAAAGGTTGGTGTCTTTAAGACTCTCTTTGGTCAGTTTTGTTATTGGAGCTTCTATAACATTATGATCTAAAATAATATGACTGAGATTTTCTTGGTCGCAACCGGCTTTCTCAAAGTTCTTTTCAGTGAATGTATCTTTATTAATAATGATGGTTCCGCCCTCATTAAGCATTTCATAATTTGCTTTTAAGGCCGCCGGGTTCATTGCCACTAATACATCGAAATAATCTCCGGGAGTATCAATTATTCGCCCGAAGTGCAACTGAAAACCTGAAACACCGCCTACGGTTCCCTGGGGTGCTCTAATTTCAGCCGGATAGTCAGGAAATGTTGCCATATCGTCTCCGTGCAAAGCCGTGGTATTTGAAAATTGAGTTCCTGTAAGCTGCATTCCGTCGCCGGAATCTCCCGCAAACTTAACAACAACTTCGTCAGCTTCAATAATTTTTTTGCTCATAACTGTTGATTAATTAAAAATCGTGTATATTGGTTTAAATTGTATTCTTTTACGATAACGGCAAATTTAAAAAATAGTTCTTAACTGTATCAAATATTAACAAAAAAAAATCATATTATTGAACATATGTATAATTATCCATATTTTCATACATCCTGTGGTTACAAATTGACATTTCGCAAAGTATATTTTTTTCCGTTTTGCACTATATTTATTTCCTTAAAATGACTTAAGTAGGATAATTCGTAATCCTTGTTAAGTATTTTTACATCAAATTCAGGGACATACTCTGCCTTGAATTCGAGGAGGCCTTTGGGAGAATATCTCGAAACTGAAATCGTACTGCCGTTGGGTTGTATATCGTACCATGAGCCGTAGCCCTCGCCGCTGAGCCAACGAACTCCCTTAGGGACACTTTCAATTTTTACAGGGGCAGGAGCTGTACTTTTGAGAACTTCAGCTGTGACATCATAAGGATTAAATGGCCTGAGAACCAACGGTTTTTCTCTACGATGCTTATCATTCAGAGCATTTACATTTCCACGGGGTGTTGGTGTGGTTGGTTGACCAAAAATAAGTTTAAATACTTGGTTTAATTTTGGCTTACCGGCCAAGATAACTGTATTTACAAATCTGGAGCAATTTGTTCCTTGACGCACATACGGGCCGTACACCATGGGGCTTTTCTTCTGTAATTCTATAGCTTTATTATAGGCAGACTTAAAGTTTATTGTTGTTGTTGATGCAAATAAGGTTTCGTCGCCGTGGTACACCTCTTTGGATTGCATTTCTTTTAAAATTATATCCAAGTTAACAATTCTGTCTTTCTCTATGATTGCTTTGGTGCGTACGGTAAGCTCCGGGTCTGTTACTTCGCTGCGTACCCTTCCTGTACCAAAAGGGCTGTGGTATCTTCCAAAGTCAAAGTAATGGCATTGGTTTGTATCGGGATTGACTAAGAGCAAGGCGGCATGTCCAACTTTATAAAAATGATTGTGGCTAAAACCCAATAAATTCATCAAAGGGTCGTACCAAGCTCCGGCTTGCCTGCAATATGTTTTGGGCCATGCCAAGGCAACAATTATTCCGGTGTGTTTCTCAGCCCTCTTACTCATGATTTAATATATTTGGATTTCAGATTAGAAACTATCTCTTCAGAATTTTCAAAGAAAATATCAATATCCTTTTTGCTTATTTCCGGATTAGAAATTGCCCACCTGAATGAAAAATCTTTTCCGATATATCCGTAATTAACCAAAGATTTGC
>JAYEIA010000106.1:0-2422 GCA_034659855.1 Bacteroidota bacterium | reverse complement strand
TTATCGTAAATGGTTCATAGGAGGTGGGCAGAGCCACAACTTCTGCGGCAACCGAAGCATCAAGATAAACTGTAACAGCCGGAGCCAACGCTTTTCCTTCAGGATTGGTGCCGAATAAAACGACTTTAGCCTCTTCGGTCTTAGCTGCTTCGGCTATTGTTTTGGCATAGGCCAAAAGCGAAAAATCTTTAAGGGCGTCGTCTTTTACAACCAATAATTTTTCTGCACCGTAGGCACTAAGTTCTTCTGCTGCCTCTTGCGATACTTCGCCGATAGTAAGGGCGGTTACCAAACCACCTAATTCTTTATTGAGTTCAGAGGCATATGAAATTAATTCAAAGCTTGATTTTTTAAATTTACCTTCAAAATTTTGTGTATATACTAATGTTGACATGATGTTTGTTTTTAAAATTTAAAATGAATGGTCTCTTTCAATTTAGATGACTTTAGCTTCTTCATTGAGAAGTCTGACTAATTCATCGGTATCTTCAGCATCTACCAATTTGCATTCTCCTTTTGACTCCGGTAAATTGTATTTATTGACCGTAGTATTTATCTTGGTATCAATAGCTTCCATAACTTCCAGCGGTTTTTTTCTGGCCATCATAATACCGCGCATTCCGGGTATCTTAGGCTCAATGGCAAATCCTTTACCGCAGCTTGTAACTAAAGGAAAAGTTGCTTCACCTTTTTCATGTCCTCCGTCAATTTCTCTTTCATAATGTATTTTGTCGCCGTCAATCTCAAATTTTGAGGCATTTGGTATTCCGGGTAGTCCCAATAAGGCCGACAGCATTCCGTCAACCATACCGCCGTTGTAATCAATAGATTCTTTGCCGGTGAGAATAAAGTCGTAGTCTCCTTTTTTATAAACTTCAGCAATTTGTTTGGCAACAAAAAGAGCATCACCGGGTTCGGCATCCACTCTTACGGCATCCTTGGCTCCCATAGCCAATGCTTTTCTTAGGGTTGCTTCTGTTTCTTTCGGGCCTACATTGACTACCGTAATTTCCAGTCCGTCGATTTCAAGTAAGCGGGTAAGCCCCAACTCTTCGTGTGGCCCAATGATGTACTGAATGTCAGTAGTATCAAATTTTGTGTTATCATCCGTAAAGCGGATTTTTGATGTCGTGTCGGGTACGTGACTTATACAAACGAGTGCTTTCATTTTTTGTTGATTTATAATTGTTAAATTTGTTATGCAAACATAATAAATTTGCTGCTCTTTTCAAAGAAATTTAGCTGAAAAGTCCGGGTTATGGGAAGTTTTCTGTATTTTAAATTACATATATCATTTGAATAATGGAGCTCTGATCTCTATTGTATTTGGAAAATGGGAGATTTTATTTGAGGTACGAAACATGTTGTATTAAGTATAAATGTTGCATATATAATTTGTAAGCACTCTTGTTCAATTGCATATACCGAAAAAAGCCACCCGGTGGAGTGACTTTATAATTATTGAAAAAAAAGAGAAACTATTCGGTTTTACCTGAAGTGTCCTTTCCCTTCATTTTTGTTTTAAGCGCTTCTAAAGCTTGTGATCCGCTATTTGATGAATCTTCGAGTACTTTGTCGATTTCTTCATCAATGCTTCTGTTTTCGTAGGCAATGTCGGCATATGATTCAGCCAAAGCTTCTTGCTTTTCAACTTTTGTTTTCATGCGTTCCAGCATTGAAACCGTTGATGAAGAGTCAATCTCAGCCAATTGCTTGTTGACATTTTTAGTGGCCTCGCTCACTTTGGCTCTGGCTTGGAGTGTTCTGGCTTCGTTTTCCCATTTTTGGATGTTAGATTTCAGTTTCTTAATGTTTGACTCCAATTTGGCAACTTGCGAATCGTAAGTTTTCTGATTTTGAAGGGCACTTTCAAGACTTTTAGCCGCTTGAGCTTTTGTCTCCAGTGCTGCTGTTGCTAATCTGTCAGCCTCCGAAGTTTCAATCCCGCCACTTTCTGCTCTTTTGATGAGTGCCATTGCTTTGCTTTCGTAGTCTTCCATTTTGTTTCGATAGCCGTTGGCCTCATTCTTGGAACGAATGGCCATAGCTTTAACCTCAGCAAGGGCTTTTATGCTCTCGTCCATGTCTTCTTTTAATTCTCTAATTCCCTGTTTTGTCATTTTTACAGGGTCTTCCATTCCGTCAATTGCCGAATGTGCTTCCGCTTTACCGAGGTTGAATAATCTTTTAAAAATTCCCATGTCTTTATTTTTTTGTTTATAATTGAATTCTACTACAAATATAAAACAAATAATTTAATATGCCAAAAATATTGGCAAAAAATGCTAAAAATATTGGCTTAATTTATAATTGTGGGCTATAGTTTAGAATAGAGGTTCTATTTTGAATATGCTGATTATAAGACTTTTACAAGATGATTTTTTAATTCTCGGAGGTTGAGCGAAGCCGAAACCGGTTTCGG
>JAYEIA010000105.1:0-12097 GCA_034659855.1 Bacteroidota bacterium | reverse complement strand
TACTTTTAATGAAAACTGGAAACATTTCAATATTAATTCAATAACATATTCCCATTGTACTTTTAATAAACAGATATATTTACATTTTAGCTACAATAGTGAGAATACAAATCTTTATTTATTGCATATTTAAAGAAAAATTTGATTTATTTTCCATAGTATTTTTTGTTTGTGTATATGCAAATTTACAAAATTTTATTAAAAGCATGGTTTAAAAAAACGATCGCAAGCGGTATTACGAAATAGTCAAAGTGCTAAATAGTTAAAGTGCCAGTCCCTTAACAAACGAACACTTAAACCAACACTCTTACTGCTGCTGCCCATGTTCGCATCCTCGCTGCTTGTGTCCAAGTAGCAATTCCATGCGCCCGCTTTATTATTCTCGGTAGCCGACCAAAAGCCGGTGTCGTTGCCCTTGGTGTCGAAATTGCCGTTTTCGTTATGCTAATCGCCAAAAAGGACGTTAAGGTCTGAATTTTTTACAAATTAAGAATAACGCTGTAATTAACAGTCAATAACTATCGTGTAACAACCGAGGTTCCTGTTTTATTAATCTTTACTTTCTTTTTTAAGAACATAGCTTTGACCGTAACCTCTCCTCTGGCCCGGTATTGTGTTTTATTTTGTTTAAAAACTTCAAGCATGGTAACAAAACCTTCAAAGATATCGCCTTCAAATTTTGCTCGAACGGGAATTTCAGCTATTCCTTTTTTGTGAGAGCCAATGCTGAAATTTCTTACGGGCCTTACTTTTCCGATATACATTTCATTGAGCCAAATTTCAAATTCAAAATCTATGATTTCAACGGCATAAAAATTAGGATTTTCCACTTCGAATGTCATAATCATTCGGAGGTCATCCAAATCCATATTCAAGGCTTTGACTTTCTTTATTTCTCCGAATGTTACCGGTTTATAAACTACAGAACAAGCCGATAATAAAATCAGAGGTATAAGCACGACAAAATTGCGTAAATTGTTAATTTTTTTCATCTTTGCGAAATACTTAAGTGTTTTAAAACAATTATATACAAACTTACGTAAAAATTGAATACACATCCGGTACAAATATAAAGGATTAATTTTGTAAAACCGATGGCCCGGATAAAAAAAACGGAAAAGGCAAGGAAATATAGCATGGATACAAATAAAATTTCAGATTTAGGGGAGTTTAAATTAATTGAAAAACTGACCAAAGATATCAGTTTAAAGAATAACTCTACAGTTAAAGGAGTGGGTGATGATGCTGCAGTTACAAGCTATGGCGAAAAGAAAACTGTAATAAGCAGTGATTTATTGATAGAAGGAGTTCATTTTAATTTAGCCTATGCTCCGCTTAAACATTTGGGGTATAAATCAGTTGTGGTCAATTTGTCGGATATTTATGCCATGAATGCCGTTCCTGAACAAATTATTGTAAGCATAGGTATTTCAAACCGATTTACTGTAGAAGCCGTAGAGGAATTATACGCCGGAATTCATGCAGCCTGTGAATCCTACGGAGTTGATTTGGTTGGCGGAGATACCACGTCGTCAAATCGAGGGATGGTCATAAGTATAACAGCAATAGGTACAGCTGAAAGTGAGAAATTATGCTATCGCAGCGGGGCAAAGGTGAATGATTTGATTTGTGTAACCGGAGATTTGGGCGCAGCATATGCCGGGCTCAGAGTTCTTGAGCGAGAAGACGAAATATTCAGACAAAACCCCGATATTCAGCCGGATTTAAGTGCTTATGCGTATATTGCAGAACGTCAACTAAAACCGGAAGCCAGAGCAGATGTTACGGAATTATTAGGAAAGTTGAACATACAACCAAGTTCTATGATAGATATATCCGACGGATTGTCGTCGGAGCTCATGCACCTCTGTAAGTCCTCAGGTACCGGATGCTATGTCTATGAATCTAAAATTCCGATACATAAACAAACGGCTGATTTTGCCGAAGAAACCGAAATACCGGTTTCTGTTTTTGCCATGAACGGCGGCGAGGATTACGAGTTACTCTTTACAATTTCTCAGGAAGATTATAAGAAAATTGAAAACAATGAAGCCGTTAAAGTTATTGGACATATAACAGAAAAGGACAAAGGGATGTATCTTATTTCCAATGATGAAAAATTGGTGCCCATTGAAGCTCAAGGCTGGAACTCTTTTGATCGTGAATAGTGTTAAAAAAACCAAATTTTTTTATAGTTGTTCTGAAGTGTAATATTTTTTGAAAGCCGGGAGATAATAGGTCTCGTTCGGTTTAGGGCAGTAAAACAGATGACTAATATATACTTTAGATGACAAATCATGCTAATTTTTTATTTTTTGTAATTTTAGTTCTGCTTCTTACAGGGAGTACACAAAAGATTGTTGCATCTGTATCTTATTTTCAGAATATCACGGTGAGCCCCGAAGATAGTTCTTTATTTATAATTTCAAGGATTAAAATCAAAGGAAATATCAAAACAAAGTCGTCCGTAATTTTGAATGAACTCACCTTTTCGGCAGGCGATACCATAGTCTTCGGCGATGTGGAAAAAGCCATAAAAAAAAGCACTCATAACCTAAAAAGAACTCCTCTTTTTAATCACGTTCAATTGATTCCGGCATATTCTCAAAGCCAGATTTCTTTTTTGATAATCGTAACCGAGCGTTGGTATTTGTGGCCGGAAGTCAGAATTTCTTATGCCGACCAAAATTTGAGTAACTGGCTTAGAAACAAAGAATACTTACGTTCAAATATTGGTTTAGGATTGATGAAATACAATTTTAGAGGTAAAAATGAAAAATTAAATCTCTTATTCCTTGCCGGCTATGATAATACCGTTTTCTTCAACTACAAAAATATAAGGCTTGATAAACTCGGAAAGCACAGACTGGGTTTGTTTTTAAGACATACCAAAAGGAAAGAGACCGGTTGTTGTATTATAAATGATACCGTTAGCTATTATAAAGCAAGTTCCGGTTATGCTATGCAATATTTTAACAGTTTTCTGAGTTATTCATATCGCCTCACCCCCCAGCTGTCAACCGGAGTCAGTATCGGTTACCGTTTTCGAAAATCAAATGACAGTTTACTGCATTTAAACACAGAGTATTTTGGACCCGGGGGTATAAAAAATCAATTCTTATATATACAAAATTATATAACGCTGGACACAGAAAATTCGAATGTTTTTCCAACTTCCGGGCAACAATTGTCCATAAAGTTCTACATGGCAGGGTTTCGAATTTTTAATCCGAATGACTTTTATTCATTTGCCACCCTAAGATATTCATATGCCCGTGAGTTTACTCCCTTCTTTTTTTCGAGAACTCATTTTAGTTATAAAGTTCATTTGAAAGAGAATAATCCGTTTTACATGCAGGGAGCATTGGGCTATGAGAATGAGATTAGTGGTTATGAGTACTATACCGTGCAAGGAAATCAGTATTTGTTTATGCAGCAACGATTTTCAACCTTATTGCTGGAAAAAATTATACCCCTGAAATTTCTTCCGCTTCATCAATTTAATCGTATCCCTCTTTCTGTCTATTTTGAACTGCACACCGGTTTCGGCTATGTTTGGAATAACTCCGAGCAGTATAATCGTATGAATAAACTGGCAAATACCCCATTATACAGTTTCGGAATAGGCATGAATTTTGTTACTTATTACGATATATTACTTCGGATAGAATACAGCATAAACCATATGAATGAGAAGGGGGTCTTTTTGCATGTCGGAAGCTCGTTTTGAGCTTGTTGAGGAAGTATTGCCGGTTTCCGAAAGGAGAATTTAGTGTATCGATATTCAGCGAATACAGTGTTTAGAGTATTCAGAAATAAAATTTTTAAACTATTAATGAGTCCGATCTAAAAAGTATGTTCTATTTTAGCAGAATAAGTTATGTGTTTAATTATCAGGGTTTTATAAATTATTTTACAATTAATTTAAAACTCTTATTTTTAGTACTTTAACTTTATATAATAAACGCCATAAGTTTTTGATGTTTATACCCGTCTGACCGCTTTGAGCGGTCTGACGGATTTAAGATTACAGCATTTACATAAGACGTTTATTATAAACTTTCAACTTTATAACTTTTTAAACTAACTCAATTATGAATGTAGCAATATACGGCCGACGATTTGACAGAAATTTTGATTTTTCAATCAAAGTATTTTTTTCCAAACTGAAAAATATTGCAAATCACATCAGCATTTATGAACCGTTTAAAAATTTTATGACAGAGCATAGTGGTGTAAAACCAACCTATGACAGCCTCTTTAGTAAATTCTTTACGGAAGAAAATAAACCCGATTTGCTTTTTAGTATTGGCGGAGACGGAACATTCTTGGATTCAGCCACATTTATAAATAAATTGGACATTCCCATAGTCGGTATAAACAGCGGGCGGTTGGGCTTTCTGGCCAATATATCTGTTGACGAAGTGTCGTGGTTAATGAAGGCCATAGAAAATAAAAGTTATCATCTTGAGGAACGCCTGGTTTTGAAAGCTGACATAAAGTCGAAACCCTTTGATTACCCGTATTGTGTTAATGAAATTACCATTCAAAAGCAAAATTCGGGTTCCATGATTACCACCCATGTCTATATTGATGATGTGTACCTGAACAGCTATTGGGCTGACGGCCTTATAATTTCGACTCCTACAGGCTCAACGGCATACTCGCTGAGCGTGGGAGGGCCAATTATGAGTCCGGAGGCAAACAGTTTGATTATTACCCCCATTGCTCCTCATAACCTTACGGTAAGGCCAATAATTATTCCCAAAGGCAGAGCCATCAGGATAGAAGTGGAAAATAGAGGAAATACTTATATGTGCTCCTTGGATTCTCGCACGGAGTTTGTAAATACATCAAACAGCATTGAGATTTCTGCCGCTGATTTTCAAATTAAAACCTTACTGCTTGAAGGGAAAAATTTTTACAAGACCATAAGAAATAAATTAATGTGGGGTTTTGACCGAAGGAATTAATGTGGAGTGCAACAAAAACAGAAACCTTTTAGTTTAAATGTTAAGATGTTGTATTTATTCTTGTTTGTTAGTTAGAAATTGTTTTTCATTAAGTCCTTTTTTGCATAATAATTGCAACACTTATAATAATCGGATACGATAATTGTATATTCCCGGTGTTCTCTGTCAAGCTTTTATACGGCTTGTTTATGAGGGGAGTTTACAATACAATTGTTTTTTTTTCGTTAATAAGTAAAACTGTGCATTTCGTCTAAAATGGCTTTTTTTGTATTGTTTTTAAAAAAAAAAGCTTTACTTTGTGTCTTTGCAACTAAGAAATATTTCTTTCAACACATCTTATATATTACAGATTATGAGAAAAATTATTATACCATTAGTCTTTTTATTAATACCGGCTCTTACCTTTGGGCAACGTTGGAAAAGAGAGAGATTGGAAGCTTTTGCCGGAGTCGGAACCAACCACTTTATGGGTGACCTGGGAGGCGGTTCACAAGATGCCGCTCACTTCTTTGGCGTCAGAGACATGGATTGGGAATATACACGACCAACAATTCAAGTTGGTGTCAGATATAGAATTTTACAAGAACTTTCGGTAAAACCGGTCTTTACTTATGGTTATTTACGGGGCGACGATGCTTCATCCGGAAGTGAGGGCAGGCGAAAGAGAAACCTCAGTTTCAGATCTCACCTTTTGGAGTTAGGAACACAAGTCGAATATTACTTTATCAAAGAAAGAGAAATGGCCAAATACACCTTTTCAAGCATGCGTGCCATGAATCGGTTAAGTGCATTTGGATTTATCGGCGGGGGAGGTTTTTATTTTAATCCGCAGGCTAAATTAGACGGGGAATGGCATGATTTGCAACCCTTAAAAACGGAAGGACAGGACAGTCCATACAGTAAATTTGCCGGTTATTTGAGCATGGGTTTGGGGGCTAAGTTTAGGTTACAACAAAGAATATCAATCGGTCTTGAAATTTCTAATCGATACACAACTACCGATTATTTGGATGATGCTCACGATGCATATTTTGACTATACTGATGGCTCAATAGCCGACCAATTAGCCGACAGACATATTGACGAAGATGGTTATCCACTGCCCGATTATGAGACGGGTACACCTATGAGAGGCGACAAGGAATATAACGACGCTTATATCTTGACAATGATCACCGGTTATTATCGCTTTAAGTATTCGATGAGAAGCTTACCGAAATTTTAAAATATTATATCAAATTAAACGTTATAAAACCCGCAGCATTGTTGCGGGTTTTATATATTAGACTGAATTGAGGCTGTAACCCGATTACAGTATTATTTTGTCGTCAATAACAAAACAATATGAATACAAAACAAATTTTAACCATAAGTGTGAGTATTTTATGTCTTCTTATAATTACACAACACAGCAAAGCTCAAAACAAAACCAATGAATTCGGACTGGTTTTGGGGAGTTCCTCCTACATGGGAGATATCAATCATTCGAAGTTATTTTATTCACCTTCGTTGGCTTACGGTGTTTTATACCGGCATAATATCAACAACCGAAACAGCTACAGAGTGCAACTTTCTCGGCAACCCATTACAGGAAATGATTTGGATTTTACTTCCGGCTATCAGCAGACCAGAGCTCATAGCTTTAGTAATACTATTTATGAATTGGCCGGGCAGTATGAGTTACATTTCTTAGAATATAACCCTCGTAAACATTTAAATTTTACAACCTACATGACCTTTGGTTTAGCGGCAATTATGACTTCCTCCCCCGACCAAAAATATGCACTAAGCATTCCCGGAGGTTTTGGATTTAAATACGGTATCGGAAAACGCCTGACTGTGGGAGCCGAATGGACTTATAAGAAAACGTTTACAGACCACTTAGATTTGTTGCCCGAAAACACGTATGATCCCAATTTGAATCCGCAAAGTGTTAAACAGAGAACATCCGACGTATCAAAAGATTGGTACTCATTTGCAGGAGTCGTAATAAGTTATAATTTTGCAAGTTCAAAGAAATGGTGCCCGGCATACGACCGACGTAAAAAAAAATAAGACAATGAGCGATAACATTCCTGTGAAAGAAAATTTGCCGAAGCATGTAGCGGTAATTATGGACGGTAATGGAAGATGGGCCAAAAAAAAAGGCAAAAATCGAGTTTATGGTCACAAAAACGGCGTAGCTTCTGTGAGACAAATTGTAGAAGCCTCCGGTGAACTTGAAATAGATTATTTAACTTTGTACGCATTTTCTACGGAGAATTGGCAAAGACCCAAACCGGAAGTCGATGCATTGATGACTTTATTGGTCACAGCCATCAAGAATGAAACAAAGAAGTTGCACAAGAATAATGTACGTTTTAAAATTATCGGAAATGTTTCCGATCTCCCCAAAAAAGTAAGGAAAAACCTTGAGGAAACTATAGAAGTTACCAAGAATAATACCGGTTTAACGCTTATTCTGGCTTTAAGCTACAGCTTCAAATGGGAAATGACACGAGCCGTAAAAGCTATAGTTGAGAACAATCCCGGGACTGAGAATATTGATGCAGATTTAATTTCAAACCAGTTGACAACGGCAGAATTCCCTGATCCGGAACTGCTTATTCGTACAGGCGGCGAAAAAAGGATAAGCAATTTTTTATTATGGCAACTGGCATACAGTGAATTGTACTTTACTGAAGTGCTTTGGCCCGATTTTGATAAATCTCAGTACTACGAAGCTCTGAAAGATTTTCAAACTCGCGAACGACGGTTTGGTAAAACCGGAGATCAAATAAAGTCGGCTAAGTGAAAAACCTTCGCTTTAGAATAAAGATTTGGAGTAAAGCACGATGTCATTAATAAATTTTGTTAAAAATCTTAAAAGCTTCTTATTTTATTCTGATAAATATAAAAAATACCACATCTTTGTGCTTCGGAATTTTCTTGAGAAATGAATATTCCGGATTTAATTACAATTTTTAAAAAATCATTTATTAATTATATTTATATGACTCACTTTTCCGGACACCGTCAAGTCCTATCATCAAGTTTGCTTGTCGCTTTTTTGTTGTTAATTACTGTGGCGACATCAGTAGCTCAACCAAATTATGAAAATCCTAAAAAATATATAATCGGCGGAATTCAAGTAAGCGGTACCCGGAATTTGAATAAGGGAACTTTAGTAAGCCTTTCCAAACTTGATATTGGCGATGAAATTCAAGTTCCCGGAGATGATATCACTAATGCAGTGAGAAAGTTATGGGAGCAGGACATGTTCTCAGATGTTCAAATCTTGACCAATAAAATTGAAGGAGATACCATATATCTTGAAATATCATTGAAAGAACAGCCTCGCCTTTCCGAAATAATATTCACCGGAACTCGAAAAACCGAAGAGGAAGATTTAAAAGAGGAAATTGCCCTGTCTCGAGGAGGTCAAGTGACTGAAAATACTTTGAAGCACTCCAAAAATATTATTAGAGACTATTTTAGAGAAAAAGGCTATGCATTTACAAAAGTAAGTATAATACGAAAAGTAGATACCGCATATATCAATGCCGTAAAACTAAATGTTTTAATTGATAAGGGTAAAAAAACTCGCATAGAAAATATATTTTTCGAAGGAAATACTGTATTCAGCGATGCTCAGCTTAAACGAAAAATGTTTAAAGATACAAAAGAAAAACGATGGTGGGGACTTTTTAAACCATCAAAGTATGATGATTCAAAATATGAAGACGATAAAGTTAATTTAATTGCAGAGTATAATAAAGAAGGCTATCGCGATGCCGAAATTGTTGTAGACTCTGTTTATGAAGTCGAAAAAGACAATGTGGAGATTTATGTTAAAATAAAAGAAGGGAAGCAATACTTTTTCAGAGATATAAAATGGGTGGGAAACAAAAAATACAAGACGGCCCTTCTTCAAAAACGATTGGAAATAGAAAAAGGAGATGTATATAATAAAGAACGGTTAACCAACCGCCTCAATGTTGACGAGGATGCCGTAGGCAATTTATATATGGATAACGGCTATTTGTTTTTTCATATCAATCCGGTAATAACAGCCATAGATAATGACTCTGTTGATTTAGAACTGCAACTTTACGAAGGACCCAAAGCCAGAATATCAAGAGTAGTGATAAAAGGAAACGACCGAACGAATGACCACGTCATCAGGCGAGAAATCAGAACTTTGCCCGGAAGCCTTTTCAGTAAGAGAGACATCATTCGCTCGGTAAGAGAGTTGGCACAGCTGGGCCATTTCGACCCTGAGCAAATTGTTCCTAATCCGATTCCGCATCCTGAAACCGGGACGGTGGATATAGAATACAATTTGGTAGAACGAGGAAACGACCGGGTTGAAATTAGCGGCGGCTGGGGACAAAATATGCTTGTAGGTTCTGTGGGACTGTCTTTCAATAACTTTTCCGTTCATAATTTATTTGATAAAGAATCATGGGCTCCCCTCCCTACAGGAGACGGGCAACAATTTAGTATCCGAATGCAAACCAACGGAAAAAGATACCAGTATTACAGTGTATCTTTTGTTGAGCCTTGGTTGGGCGGTAAAAAACCTAATTCGTTGAGTGTCTCTTTATATCACAACTTACAATCGAACGGCTATGCCGTTGGAAGCAGCCTGCGACGTGATGCAAATATTAGTGGTATCTCTGTTGGATTCGGACGTCGATTGCAGGTCCCGGATGATTATTTTACATTGAGCCATAAGTTAGGATTTCAGCGTTATGATTTGAATGAATGGACCTATTTCCAAACCATTTCAAACGGTGTGTATAATTCAGTAACCCTAAATACAACTTTTTCCAGAAACTCTGTTGATAATCCCTTATATTCGAGAAGAGGCTCATCCTTTTCTTTATCTTTGGAGTTGACACCCCCTTATTCATTGATGACGGGGAAAGACTACAGCGACATACCGACAGAAACAAAATTTGAATGGATAGAGTACCACAAATGGGTATTCAAAGGCGATTGGTACAGTCAAATGGCCGGAGATTTAGTGCTTCATACGAAAACTGAATTCGGTATGTTGGGATTCTATAATCAAGATATCGGATACTCCCCTTTGGGAGGATTTAGCCTTGGCGGTGACGGAATGGGTTACTATTCATACGGAACAGATATTATTGGACTTCGCGGGTATGAGAACGGAAAATTAACCCCCTCAAACGGCGGAAATATCTACGCAAAGTATGCCTTGGAATTAAGATATCCTGTTGTTCTGAGCGAGTCTGCAACAATATACGGTATGGTGTTTGGCGAAGCAGGAAATTCGTGGTATAAATTCGATAATTTCAACCCGTTTAATATATATCGTTCAGCCGGCGTGGGAGCCAGAATCTTTTTACCCATGCTCGGAATGTTAGGATTTGACTGGGGATACGGCTTTGATAGTCCTCCGGGTACTTCTGAACCTTCCGGCGGTCAGTTTCACTTCACCATGGGGCAACAATTTTAACAGTATTTAATTCTTTGCATCATTTTTGTTTTAAATGAAGAAACTTTTAAAAATTAATATTATGAAGAAATTAAATTTAACAACATTTTTTGTATTTATTGTAATCGGCTCTATGTTCGGGCAAAAAGTTATGTTTGCCGATACCGAGTATATTTTAAGTAAAATCCCTGCTCACGAAAGTGCCATTGAGCAAATTGAGGAGTCTTCAAAGCTGTGGCAAAAAGAAATTGAACAGAAATTTGATTTGGTGCAAGAAAAATATAACGACTACCAAACAGAGCACGTGTTGTTGTCACCCGAGATGAAAAAGAAGCGCGAAGAAGAGATTGTCAGGCTTGAAAAAGAAGCCAATGGATTAAAAGATAAGTATTTTGGAGATGAAGGCGAATTGTATCAAAAAAGAAAAGAACTGATAAAGCCGATACAAGACGAGGTTTATAATGCGATAAAGGAAATAGCAGCAGAAGGAAATTACGGTTATATTATGGATAAAGCATCAAATCCTTCGTTGCTGTACGCCGATTCAAAATATGATGTCAGTGATGAAGTATTGAAAAAATTAGGATATAACTAAAAACTTACGGGCGGCATATAAAATGAGGTTTTATTTACCGCCTTTATTAACCAATTGAATATTAAATATAAATTAAAAAACACAGATGAAAACGTATTTAAAATTAAGTTTTGTATTTTTTGCTTTGATAATGATGTCAGTGCAAGTAAATGCCCAAAAAATCAAATTCGGACACTCAGATACAAATGCTATATTTGAGAAAATGCCTGAAGCAAAAGATATACAGAAAAAATTGCAAGCAGAAACAGAAAAAATTCAGAACAGAATTACTGCCATGCAGACGGAATATCAACAACTGGTTCAGGAATACACCGAGAACGAGCAATTAGTTGCTGCCAGCCCCGAGAAATGGTCGGCTGCAGATAAGTCGGACAAAGAATCGGCGATTAGAAGCCTTGAGGAACGAATTACAAAATACCAGCAAAATGCTCAGGTCAGCCTACAACAGAAGCAGTCGGACTTAATTGCTCCTATTCAAAAGAAAATTCAGGATGCTGTCTCAAAAATAAGAAAGGAAGAAGGCTTTCTTATTATATTTGACGACCAAGTACTTCTTGATTATGACCAGGAGGCGGTTATTGATATTAACCCCATGTTGAAAAAAGAAATGGGACTTCAGTAAAAAACAATGTAAGCATACTTTAAACGGTTAATAATTTCACTTTTACAAAGCGTGTATTTGTTGAATAGCAAGATATTGTATCATTATATTATTAAATAATTAAACCATTTAAAGTATAACCATTGAGGCGTGTCATTCGGCACGTCTTTTGGTTTTTTTTTAGTGACATAATCAACGGGTTCTTAAGAACCTGAAATAAAATAACTTATAACAGTTATGCACTTCGACTATCGCTCAGCACAACGCTTGGTTTTTTTGCCCTCTATTTACTTTAAAAAATTCTTAAATACCGTTGCTATTCGCAAATTTTGTAAAGCAAATAGAGAACAAAATAACTTCGCTTAACTATCATAATTTATTTCGTATTCGTTAAATTAAATTTTTTTCTATGGGAATAAATAATCAAGCAATAGGCATTTTTGATTCAGGAGCCGGGGGCTTGACGGTCGCCTCGGCAGTTA
>JAYEIA010000104.1:0-35333 GCA_034659855.1 Bacteroidota bacterium | reverse complement strand
GCTGTCCAGATACAAAGTGGGGACACCACTTATTCCGTAAAAGCTTCTTCTTGTTCCGCCTTCTTCTGTATAATAATCGTCGCCGGGCGAAGGCCAAGACATTTGGTATTTGATGAGCGTGAATGTACCGGCATTGGAACTTAAATAACTGTCGTTGAAATAGGAGATGTTAAATGTATAACACGGGGGACAGGTAGAACTTGTAAACTCCTCATACAAGGCTGTTCTTTCTGTTTTTGCTTGCGAAAAGGCTACAAAAGTAAGAACAATGGAAAAAAATGATAAGATTAATTTTTTCATGATTTAAAAGGATTTTTTAATTATTAATAATGAACTTTTCAGATGAAACTATAGTATTGTTTTTTCGTAAAATAATAATATATGTACCTGAACGTAATTCGGATACCGATATGGGGGTATTGCCCGAGAGCTCTCCGGTCAATACATTTTGACCAATGGTGTTGTATATCTCATAATTGTTAATTTGCTCAGAAGCTTTGTCAATTCTTATATACTCTGATGCCGGGTTTGGACTGAGCTTGATATTGTTTTTTTGCAAGGTGAATAAACCGGTTTCGGTATCAAAGGTCAAAGTGACTGAATTGTCGGGATTTTCGTTTTCTCTTAGGGTCAATTCAAAAGAAGCAGGACCGGTTTCATCATTTGAAGTATAGGTGATGTGGTCATACTCGGGGTTATAATAAACGGTATCTCCGGAGATTGTGTATGAATAGTCGCCGCCGCCGACTATCCCTGTCGTTGTAAACGGAGGAAAACATGAACCAAAAAAGCAAATATCAATTTGTGAGCCTGCCGGAATATTAAGGGCAGTAATTTCCATAACCACATCAATACTTCCACTTCCTGTATTTTCAACCTTTAAATAATTGTCTTCTCCGTCGGATAATGCCTGGGTTGTATTTGTAATCACGTTATCGTTTTCATCATAAAGTTCAATGGTCACCTGTGCAGACAATGAACTATAAATAAGAACTGTAAATAGTAAAAGAAGAGTTTTTTTCATAACATTAAAAATTAAATGATTATTTAAATTGAATGATACAAATATACTGAAAAATTGATTATTGCGCTCTCAGAATTTTTACAGAAATGAATAAATATTATAATTATCATAAAATCAGCAAATTACTGTTATTGTGTCTATAAATTGTCTATTTTAAGAATTGGAACGATAGGGTTAATCCGTATTTTTTTAAATTTGTCTATAAACAATCCGGGATGAATTTTGCTGTATTAATCGTGAGATATTAAATTTGTTGACATAATATATTTACTAAAAATGGGTTAAGAACAAATGCGGTAAATTTATATTTGTTAATAGTTCTATTTTACGAAGTTCGGAAACGCTCTGAAAGCGTAATTTAATTCAACCCGGCACGGAAAACTCATACTGAATTAATTTAGACTTTCAGGCTAAATTTCAATTTGGTTTTACTTCGTAAAGTAGAAATAGTCTTATAGAATTTGTACATGATAACAGTTGAACGGCACATGATTAGAAGCAAGAGCATAAAAAATACCTTAGTGGCATAGAATATATTGTGTAGAGTTATAAACTATAATTTTAAAATAAACTTTTAAAACATTAAGACAATGAAAAAATTAATCACATTACTTACGATTATTGTTTGGCTAACAGGAGTATCTACTGCTCAAAGCGGTAAAAAAACACTGCCTTCGGTTGATATTAAAACACTATCCGGCGAAACGTTTAATACTTCGGAAATAACAAATGACGGACCTATATTTTTGAGCTTTTGGGCCACATGGTGCAAACCTTGTATAAAGGAGTTAATAGCTATTGACGAAAATTATATCGATTGGCAAGATGAAACCGGACTTAAAGTTTATGCCGTTTCTATTGACGACTCTAAAAGTATGAACCGTGTAGCTCCCTTTGTAAACGGGAGAGCATGGGAATTTGAGGTTTTACTCGACAGCAACAGCGATTTTAAACGAGCAATGAATGTTATTAATATTCCACATTCATTTATTCTTGACAAAAACGGGAAAGTTGTATGGCAACACAGCTCATATGCTCCCGGAGACGAACTCGAAATATATGAAATCATAAAAAAACTTTCCGAAGAAGATTCCGGATTTAATACTCGAAGCCTAACAGAGGAAGAATCGATTGAAGAAATTGAGGAAATGAATGAGGAGGAAGCCATTGAAGAAACTGAAGAAGAAACAATCGAAGAATTAGAAGAAGAAGACGATAATAAATAATAAATGGGTATTGTGCCGGGCAGTATAGATGGTGTTGTCCGGTAATTTTTAATCCGCAAAACTATTAATATGAAAAAACTATTATTCTTAATATTTCCTCTAATTTCAATACAATTTGTTTTTGGACAGACAGACCAAGGACAAGTGAGTGGTAATTTTGAAATAAATATGCAGTCCTATCAGACCGACAGTTTGATAAATGCCATAGCGCCCGACGATAAAGTAAGAACCAATGCCTATGCAAATATAAATTATGTGAGAGGAAAGTTTTCTGCCGGAATACGGTATGAGGCCTATATGAATACAATGCTGGGTTATGACAGACGATACGACGGACACGGGCTGGCCAATCGCTATGTAAAATACGACGGTGACTTTGTTGAAGTAACGGCCGGTCACTTTTATGAGCAGTTCGGCAATGGACTGGTTTTACGTGCCTACGAAGATAAAACCCTGGGTTGGGACAATGCGATTGACGGAATACGGGCGGTTGTGAAACCGTATGACGGGATAAATATTACAGGACTTGTCGGCAAGCAACGTAAATATTGGGAATACGGCAACGGAATTGTGCGAGCCGCAGATGCCAATATTGACATTAATACTCTTTTTAAAAAATTGTCCGACAACAAAACAAAATATGTTCTGGCCGGTAGCTTTGTCAGTAAATTTGAAGAAAGCAATGATCCGGTGTACAATTTTCCTGAAAATGTCGGAGCCTTTTCCGGTCGATTTAATATTTCCAGAGGCTTATTTACCATTTCGTCTGAATATGCACATAAAATTAATGACCCTTCCAATGACAACGGCTACATCTACAAAGACGGCGATGCATTATTTATAAATACCTCATACAGCATGAAAGGTTTTGGGATATTACTGAGTGCCATGCGTTTGGACAATATGAGTTTCAGGTCGGAGCGAGCAGCCTCCATAAATGATGTCGCTATTAATTATTTGCCGGCATTGTCAAAAACTCATACCTATGCTTTGCCTGCCATGTATCCATTTGCCGGTCAGCCCAACGGACAAGTCGGCTTTAATACGGAAGTTTTTTATAATTTTAAGCGAAAATCGTTGCTCGGAGGCAAATACGGAACAAATATCAGTATAAACTATTCGCAGATAAACAGTATTTCAACAGATAAAATAACTATAGACCCCGAAGCAGAAACCCCCAATCTGGACGGATATACTTCAGATTTTTTTGCGGTAGGAGATGAACTTTACTTTAAAGATTTTAATTTTGAGCTGCATAAAAAAATAGATAAATCGTTTAAGTTTTCTGCAATATATATGCACGAAGAGTACAACAAAGGTGTATTGCAAGGAACCGAAGACGTTTTAATAGAAGCAGATATTGCCGTTTTGGACATAACCTATAAACTGAACTATAAACATGCACTAAGATTGGAAACTCAGGCATTATTTACAGAGCAGGATTTGGGAGATTGGATGGCAGGAATGCTTGAATATACTTTCGCTCCGCATTGGTTTTTGGCCGTTTCCGATCAATATAATTTCGGCAACCCGGATGAGAAATACCGAGTCCATTATTTGCACACAACAGCCGGTTATACCAAAGGCTCGTCTCGATTAGAATTTGGATTCGGAAAACGCCGAGAAGGTATTGTATGCGTCGGCGGGGTCTGTCGAAATGTTCCGGCATCCAACGGCATTTCAGTAAGATTTTCTACATCATTTTAAATTAATATTTCTATGAAAAACATATATATTAAATATTTAACCATCGCTTTTTTCGGAATAGTAATGTTGTTTTCATGCGATACTATTGATAATCCGTTAAAAGAGACTGCCGGAGCCGGAGACTGCGGCGATGAAACTTTACCCACGCCCATAAAAAAAGTTTTAATTGAGGATTATACCGGTCATACTTGCGGAAATTGTCCGGGAGCAGCCGAAGAACTGCACCATTTGATTGATGACTATTGCGATCATATTGTTCCGTTGGCAGTGCATGTCGGTTATTTTGCCGAGCCTCACGGAGAAGATTATCCTGAAGATTTTCGAACGGATGTCGGAACCTCTTTTGATGAATATTTTAATATCTCAAATTCGGGCTTGCCAAAAGGTATGGTAAACAGAACAGAATATAACGGAAATTTAGGCTTACCTTATCAAACCGTTTGGAGAGCCGCTTTAGTTGAGCAGTTGAACTCTGAGCCTCAAATTGACATCAGTGTTTTTTGCAGTTATGATGCCACAGACAGAAGTTTGTCCGTAGAAATAGCGGCAGAAATGCTTGCCGATATTTCCGACGATTTGAGTATTTCTGTTTTGCTTACAGAAGACAGCATAGTTGCTCCTCAAAAGGATTACGGATTGGAGGAAGGCGACTTGGTCGAAAATTACTTGCACAGGCATATGCTCCGAGAAAGTTTAAACAGTACTTGGGGAGATGAAATTTCCGAAGACACTAATTTTGGAGACCTCATAGAAAAAACATATACCGTAACAGTCAGCGATGCCTATCAAGCGAATCATTGTGAGATTGTTACTTTTATTTATAATACAGAAACCAAAGCGATTATTCAGGCGGAGTCTGAGCCGATAGTCCAATAATTCTGTCAATAATGAGCATGTTTCATAAGTGTAAAGTTTAAGGCATTTTAAAACTTTTAAAATAACGCAGAAATTTGCATTTATGAAATATGCCCAATAATGAAGGATACAGCCTTACTGCGGTAAAGCGGTATTTTTTTGAAATTATTAATGGCTAACTTTCGAAAAACTCAATAAAATTGTGGATATAAATTTTTGAATTGAAGGAAATTAAAAAAATAGTAGGAAAACTAAAGGTTATTTTTTAAATTTGCCCGTGAACCCCTGATCTGATGTATGGAAATTTATGTAGATATAGGATTAAGTTTTTGGGACTTTGTTATTACCGTGGCATTATTCTGGGCTGTATTTAAAGGCTACAGAAGAGGAGCTATTGTGCACTCTGTCATGCTGTTGGTATTATTGGCCGGAATAGGAATTGCCGCAAAACTCAGCTACGGAATTTATGCCGGAGTACAAGACAAAGCACGTGTTCCGCTTTATAATATGCCGGTGGTTATCTTTGCGTTATTGTTTATAGTTGCGGTTGTCGGTTCTCACATTATTGGAAATAAAGTGATGGATAATGTCGGGAAAACACCAAGAGGGTTTACCAACAGAATATTGGGAATTGCCGTAAGCGTAGTAAAATATTTGTTTATTTTAAGTGCCTCGCTAATTATCATTTATAAAATTGATATCAATTATGAATTTATAAGTCAGGATGAAAAATCCCGCACAAAACTATTTTATCCGGTGATGAATATTGCTCCGAGTGCTTTTAAAATCTTGCGCTTTCAAGAGGTTCATCCGATACCCAAAAAGAAACCGGACTATTTAAATTCGGAAGGCGTTGAGGAAAACATACTCGATGATTTTTAAACTGAATTATTCAGGTAAAGAAGACTGCCAAAAAATATAGATTTTACGAAAGAGATGTTGTATTGCAATGTCTCTTTGTCATATAAAGCCATTCAACCCCCATAGACCGATTCGTTTTATCGGAATCAACTTTTTTATTAATTCCCGATTTATTCGGGTATATTTGCATTCAAATTGAAAAACGATATGGATTTTATTAAAGAATTGACATGGCGAGGGATGATTAATAATATTATGCCCGGAACCGATAAACAATTAGAGACAGGAATGAATACCGCCTATATCGGTGTCGATCCTACAGCTGATTCGTTGCATATAGGCCATTTGGCCGGCGTTATGATGCTTAAGCATTTTCAGGAAGCCGGGCATAAACCAATATTGGTACTGGGCGGAGCTACCGGAATGATCGGTGATCCCTCCGGAAAGTCGAAAGAAAGAAATATCTTAACCATAGATGTAATTAAGAAAAATCAAGAGGGAATAAAACAACAATTAGAGCGATTTTTAGATTTTAGCGAAGAGGCTGACAACGGAGCAGAAATTTTAAATAATTATGATTGGATGAGCCGGTTTAGCTTTCTCGATTTTATCAGAGATATTGGTAAGCACATGACTGTCAATTATATGATATCTAAAGACTCGGTAAAAAAACGCATGGGAGCGACCAATGAAAAAGATGCTGAGGGCTTGTCTTTTACTGAATTTAGTTATCAATTGGTACAAGGATACGATTTTTTGCATTTGTACAGAGAAAAAAATTGTAAAATTCAAATGGGCGGCTCCGATCAATGGGGAAATATCACGACAGGAACCGAACTTATAAAACGAGTTGAGAACGGAAAAGCATACGCCGTTACTTGCCCGTTGATAACAAAAGCAGACGGCGGAAAATTCGGCAAAACCGAAGAGGGAAATATTTGGCTCGACCCGGAAAAAACGACCCCTTACGAGTTTTATCAATTTTGGCTGAATGCCGGCGATGAGGATGCTGAAAAGTATTTGAAAATATTTACCTTGATTGGACAACCTGAGATAAAACAAATGTCTGAAGAGCATAAAGCCGAACCCTACCGAAGAATTTTGCAGAAAAGATTGGCTGAAGAATTAACCGTTATGGTGCACGGCCGTGAAGCCTATGAAAATAGTGTGGAGGCATCAAAAATTTTATTCGGAAAAGGAACAAAAAAACAACTCGAAGGCCTGAATGAGAAAACGTTTTTAAGTTTATTTAAAGGCGTGCCGATCTACCGGGTAGAAAAGGAAAAATTGCTTAACGGACGGGATGTTTTTACTTTATTATCGGAAGATGCTGAGGTATTTTCTTCAAAAGGTGAAATACGGCGATTAATGAAAGATAACGGTTTAAGCCTTAATCAAGAAAAATTTTCCGATACCGAGCAATTGATTGATGAGAGTTTTTTGATCAATAAAAAATACATTGTAGTTCGCAGAGGAAAGAAAAAATATCATATCTTGCATATTGTATAAAGAAATATTGGCGGAGGCAAATTATGAAAAATATCAGGAATTTTAGTATTATAGCACATATCGACCACGGTAAAAGTACTTTGGCTGACAGACTGTTGGAACGCACGGGAACTATAACCGAGCGCGAACTCAAAGAACAGGTTTTAGATGATATGGATCTGGAGCGTGAGCGCGGAATAACCATAAAAAGTAAAGCCATTCAGATGGATTATTCATATAAAAATGAAGACTATATCCTTAACTTGATTGATACGCCGGGGCATGTTGATTTTTCGTATGAAGTTTCGCGATCCATCGCTTCATGTGAAGGGGCTTTGTTGGTTGTTGATGCCACACAAGGAATTCAGGCTCAAACTATTTCAAATTTGTATTTGGCCATTGACAATGATTTGGAAATAATTCCAATACTCAATAAAATGGATATGGACACGGCCATTCCCGAAGAGGTGAAAGACCAGGTGGTTGATTTATTGGGTTGCGAAAGAGACGAAATAATTGAGGCGAGCGGGAAAACGGGAATGGGATCTGAAGAAATTCTACAACGCATCATAACAGATATCCCTGCTCCGAAAGGTGATCCTGAAAAGCCCTTAGAAGCGATGATTTTTGATTCGGTATTTAATCAATATCGAGGAGTTATTGCATATTTTAAAATTTTCAACGGCGAAATAGCCAAAGGCGATAAGGTTCAGTTTGTTAACGCCGAAACCGAATACGAGGCGGATGAAGTTGGTGTTTTAAAACTAAAGCTTGAGCCGCGAAATAAGATAAGCACCGGAAATGTGGGCTATATAATTTCCGGCATCAAAGAATCCAAAGAAGTTAAGGTCGGAGATACCATCACTCATGTGGACAACCCGTGTAAAACGGGCGTTGCCGGTTTTGAAGATGTAAAGCCCATGGTGTATGCCGGCATTTATCCCATTGATTCCGATGACTATGAAGATTTAAGACAAGCCTTAGAAAAATTTCAACTCAATGATGCTTCGCTGACCTATATTCCTGAATCTTCTTTGGCCTTAGGGTTTGGGTTTAGATGCGGTTTTTTAGGAATGCTTCATATGGAAATTGTGCAGGAACGTCTCGACAGAGAGTTCGGAATGAATGTCATATCTACGGTTCCTAATGTCTCGTATCATGTAACCATGAGAACCGGAGAAGAAATAAGCGTCCATAATCCGTCAGAACTTCCGGAACGTAATGATATCACAACGATAGAAGAACCCTACATTGACGGCCAAATTATTACTCATCCGGATTATATCGGCCCGATTATGAAACTCTGTATGGATAAGAGAGGAGTGCTTACTAAGCAGCACTATCTTTCCGTAAACAGGGTAGAACTCGATTTTGAATTGCCTTTGGCCGAAATCGTATTTGACTTTTACGATAAATTAAAAAGTATTTCCAGAGGCTATGCTTCTTTTGATTATGAGCGTTCGGATTACAGAGAATCAAATTTAATTAAGTTGGATATTTTGGTGAATCAGGAGAAAGTGGATGCTTTGTCTGCTCTTATACATCATGATAACGCTTATGATTTTGGAAGAAGAATTGTTGATAAGTTGAAGGATTTAATTCCGAGACAGCAATTTTCCATACCCATACAAGCGGCTATCGGATCCAAAATTATTGCCCGTTCAACGATAAAGGCTTTGCGTAAAGATGTTACCGCCAAATGTTACGGTGGAGATATTACTCGAAAAAGAAAATTGTTGGAGAAACAAAAAGCCGGAAAGAAGCGAATGAAACAAGTCGGGAATGTGGATATTCCGCAAGAGGCCTTTTTGTCAGTATTAAAATTGGATTAAAAAAAATATGATTAGTGATAAATCATTGAAGATTAATCACTAATCATAAAAATCCGTTTACTTGAGTCGGTGCCAAGTTTGAGTACGGCCGGCAATTCCCCAGCTGTCCAGAGAGCCTCGTACATCTAATTTGTCGTTACCGTCTAACTCAATGGAGCAGTTGTAGGTTTTTCCGTTTCCCGGATCCATTATTGTTCCGTCATCTAATTCGTCGCCGTCAACTTTCATCTTTTGGATAATAAGCATGCCGACAATAGGAGCATTTTTATACTTTCCCTTACATTCCGTACATTTTTTATCAGCGGGTTCTTGAAGCAACTTTGTTATTTTCCCGTAATACATGCCGTTGGTGGCTTTGAAAATTTTGACATAAGATTTTGCATCTCCGGTTTCGTCGTCAATGGTTTTCCAAGTTCCAACCATTTGTGATACTTGTGCCGTGGATTCATAAGTGAAAAATACGAATACTGAGGCGATTAATAATAAGATTGTTTTTTTCTTCATGGTTTATTATTTATTTAAAATGTTAGCTTGTTTAAGAACAAATTGTGTTCCAAAACAGGACAATAATACAAATAAAATAATAAAATGAAGTGTATATTATTTAAATTTGGACTGAAAAGTTTTATAAAATCGGATTTTGCTTTGGGTCTTTGTCTGAAAGTAAACCGGATAAATTTATAGATATGGAACGAATATTGGTTATTGGAGCCGGCGGACAAATCGGTTCAGAATTATGTACTGCACTCAGAAAATTGCATGGTGCAGAAAATGTATTTGCCACGGATATTAAAGACGGGACTCCCGAACAAAAAGAAGAGGGACCTTATCATATTCTGGATGTAATGGATGACAGACGATTGATTCATTTTGTTATTCGTCACAAGATTACTCAGATATACCATTTGGCGGCCGTATTGTCCGGAAATGCCGAAAAATTGCCTATGCAGGCATGGCATATCAATATGGAAAGTTTAATGAATATTTTGGATATTGCTAAAATGGTTGAGGATGTAAAAAAAGTGTTTTGGCCAAGTTCTATAGCAGTTTTCGGACCAACCACCCCAAGAAGTAATACCCCTCAACTTACGGTAACAGAACCTAATACAGTTTATGGTATTAGTAAATTGGCCGGTGAAAGATGGTGTGAGTATTTTTATCAAAAATACGGAGTCGATGTGCGGAGTATTCGCTACCCGGGACTGGTGAGTTACAAAACAGAAGCCGGCGGGGGAACCACTGACTATGCGGTTGAAATATTTTATGAGGCCGTACGAAACAGCAAATATACGTCATTTCTGAAAAAAGATACCTCCTTACCCATGATGTTTATGGATGATGCCGTAAAAGCAACTATTGCTTTAATGCAGGCTCCCGCAAAAAACTTAAGCATACGTTCATCATATAATGTTGGAGGGGTTAGTTTTAACCCGGAAGAATTAGCGGCTGAGATTAAAAAGCATATTCCCGAATTTGAAATTTCCTATGAGCCGGATTTCAGACAACCTATTGCCGAGTCTTGGCCCATGAGTATTGATGATTCTGTAGCTCAAAATGACTGGGGTTTAAAAACAGAAACCGATCTTAAAAAACTTACGGATGTTATGTTGGCCGGGGTTCGAAATAAATTTGAGAAGTAGAATGTATTAATTTTGTTTAACGATTCCGTACAAAATAATCTGCAAAATATTGTCTATTTTTTTTTCGTTATTGGGGTCGTTGGGATACAATAATATGGTAGATTCAATGCCGCGCATAGCCGTAACAATGCCTATGGCGGCATTTTTTAAATCCCTGATTTCGAAATAACCGGTTTTGATACCTGACTTTAAGATGTTTCGAAATAATCGGTATTCTTCTTTGTCGTACAAGTTATTCAGTCGGTTGACAAAGTTCATGTATCGTAGTTCCGAATCGTTTATTGCCTGATGAAAATTACACAGAATTTTGTCTGTTTGCATTCTGTTGAGAATGTAACTTTTAAGTTTATCAAAAGGGGAGGCATTTTCTCGAATGCAGCTTAAAACCATATTTCGATAGATAATGGCTTCATAGAGCACAACTGCATTATATAACGTTTCTTTGCTGTCAAAGTAGTAATATAGGGAGCTTTTTCCTATGCGCATTTTTTTCGCAATATCGTTCAAGGAGGTTTTTTTGTAGCCGTATTTTCCAAATATTTTACGGGCTTCTTTAATTATGGCATTTCTTTTTTTTCTTCGTTTCGGAGAGGATTTTTCTATCATAATTGTAAGTTTTTCGACTATATTAGCGATACGGTCCAAAAGTAAAAACTTTTATTAAAATTACAAAATGAAGGAAAAAAATTATAAAATAAAGCTATTTTTTTATTACCCGCCCAAAAAGCCTAACGAACAATAAATCGCTTATTATCCAAAACCGGGATAACCCGGGTAAGATTTGTTCGGAAGCAATACTTGAAATCTTCTTCCAAAAATTGCGATTTTTTCTTCAGTCGAGGCGAAAGCTCCATGACTTGTTCGTAGATTGTTTGTTTATTATTTTTAGAAAAAAATTGAGAAATCCTTGCCCCTTCCGCCAAATGGAACTTTTTATCGGTATTTAGTTGCTGTATTAGTTCTCCGGCAAACAGGTTGTCTTCCGTATTTATTTTATTTTTCCATCCGGAGCATAGTATCAGAATATTTCCTTGGGTTTCTTTAAGGTAGCCGGCAACGGCCGAAATATTAATAAATGAACCAACCAGTAGGTTATTAACTTTTAGTTTACTCTCAATAACTTTTCTCACAGCTCGGGTTCCGTTTGTTGTTGTGAATGCCGGCTTTTTACCGCTCATGTTTTTGTTGGTGAAATTTAACGGTGAATTTCCAAAATCAAAATCCTTAATGGTATAGCCGTCTCTTTCTCCGGCAATTATATAACCGGACGCTCTTTTTTTAAAGGTTTCCTCCTTATTACTCAACGGTAATACTTCAGAGGCGCCGTTCATCAGTGCCGTAACTATACTTGCACTTGCCCTGATGGCATCAATCATTACTACAGTATTGTCGGGTTTTTCATAAAATGTATACAATGCCGGTGAGGGGCAAACATCTATTCTTCTTTTTGGCGTATTCATGGGGTGGTTTATTCCGGATGTTTACTGTGTTATCTTGGTATTTCAATCTTCGTTAATATTTGTTTGATGACATCTGCCGTCGTCATGCCTTCCATTTCTTTTTCAGGGCTTAAAATGATGCGATGCCTCAGTACCGGGTAGCAAACTTCTTTGATGTCGTCAGGAGTCACAAAGTCTCGGCCGTTGACAGCCGCCGTAGCTTTGGAAGCATTCATTATAGCAAGAGATGCTCGCGGGGAAGCACCTAAATACAAGGAGGCATGATGCCGTGTACTGTCCGTAATTTGGGCTATATAAGACATCAACTTTTCGTCGATATGTAAGCTTTTAATTTGCAGCCGATAATTGTTAATCTCCTCTTTGGTTAATACCGGTGAAATTTCATCGGTTTCTGAACTTCCTTTGCGAGCATGACTGTTTTTCAAAATTTCTGTTTCAGAATCAAGGGTAGGATAGTCGATATTGATTTTGAACAAAAATCGGTCAAGTTGAGCTTCAGGTAATCGATAGGTCCCTTCATGTTCTATAGGGTTTTGTGTAGCAAATACCATGAAAGGATTGCCGGGATTGTAAACTTCACCGTCATAGGTGATTTGTCGTTCTTCCATCACCTCAAAAAGAGCGGCCTGAGTTTTTGCCGGGGAGCGATTTATTTCATCAACCAAAACAATGTTACCGAATACCGGGCCTTTTCTGAATTCAAAACGGTTGTCGGCAGAATTAAAAATGGAAGTTCCGATAACGTCCGAGGGCATCAAGTCGGGTGTAAATTGTATTCTGGAATAGTCGGCTTCAATTGATTTTGCAAACAGCTTGACCAAAAGTGTTTTGGCTATACCGGGAACGCCTTCGAGAAGAATATGCCCGTCGCTTAAAATCCCGATTATAATTTGCCGTATTACTTTTTCTTGTCCCAGTACCACTTTGCCTACAGCATCGGTAATTTCTGATGTTCGGGTTCTTAATTCTTCGAGGTTCGTTCTTTCTTTAAATTCTGTATTTTCCATGCTGTTTATTTTTTTGTTGTTTTAAAGCGGTCTGTTAGGCTGTTGAAATCAGCCAAGACCAATCTGCTGATTTTATTACTTTCTTTTATGCGCTCAGCGAAACGAAAAACCTTAGCCCATTCTTCGCCCTTTATGGACGTTTTTTCTTCCAAAAATGCAATATTTTCTTTGTTTATTTCTTTTTTGGGGATGTAATAGTTCCGACTAACTTCTTCAAGAAAGTATTTGTATTTGTTTAATGCAATTTGTCGGTGATTTTTATTCTTGTAATACATCATTCCTAAAGTTTCCGTAAACTCAATACTTGTATTCCTCAGTGGGTTTATCACCGGAATTATACGTTGATTGCGTTTACCCGTAAAAAAGACGAATAGTACAATGCTGCCCAAAATTATATACCAGGCATATGTAAGGGCTTGGTACTTAAATATGTACTTCAACGGGGAATATTGATTTTCTTTAAAGGGTTTGTAGTAAGTATCCCACAAGATATCCGTTTCAGGCAAGTGATTCAGGGCGTTTATCGCGTAGCCGGGTTCTTTTGTGGTTATCATGCCAAAATTGGTGAATGCCGCTGTTTGTAAATTAATGAATAGGTAACCTTCGCCAAATTTCTGTTTGATAAAATTTATGCTGTCGTTGCAGTACCCCAGTATTTTAGTTTTTTCGGTATTGATTTCCGAAAAGTAATAGGACTGTATGTGCTCGTTGAAAATATAGACCGAGTCATTCAGTTTGTTATTGGTAAACGTACATTTTTTTTCTGACTCCTCATTAATCCACCGATTTTTTACTTTTATTCCAAGGGTATCGGTCAATTGCTTCGAAAAGGAATAGGCACTTATAAAAACACGATTACCGTTTTCAGCAGACTTCAATAAAGCTTTAAGGTCGGACGTTTCAGGAGAAAAATTTTTTGCAAAGAATAAGAAATTTGTATTTTTAAAAGTTTTTCGGCGAGTGGCTTGAAAGAGCGTTTGTTTGTTTTTTTCAACAGAGCCAAAGAGGTCATCCAAAGACCGGTAAAGAACATAGGTTCCGTAGGGCTCCTTGGACTCTGACTCTAAATTAAAAGACCAATCTATGGGCTTCTCTTTGAACAATTCTACCAGAATAATCATTATCAGCAAGCCGAACAGAGTGGCATAATATTTTATGTCTTTTTTCTTTATATTCATAAACGAAGCTGTTTTACGGAATTAAAAAATAAAGAAAATTTATTTTCCGTTTGCTTATAGAACTTCTCTGAGACAGGAAAATCGCCATACCATGCATATTCGTATATGCGTGTAAGACTCCGAAAATCTTTACCTAATGCGGTTTTATTAATTTCTTGTTGGTATTCGATATTTGTTTTATCCGGTTTCCAATCAATAATTTCAGCAGTGGTCATTTCTTTCAATAAATGCAGGTAACGAAAACGAACAGCCAATCGAAAATCATGTTCCTCAATTGCTTTTTTGATTGCTTTGTCAAAATCGAAATGCAATAGGTTTTCTTCGTAGATTTCTTCTGCGGCAAAGCCTTTGGTTTTCCTGCCCCGTAGCCAAAACCCGGAATATTGATACCCCAAAAGCTTGATAATAATGAATAGCATGAAACCGGAAATAATAATGTAAAAAATGACTCTCCAAACCGGAGACAACATCATTTGACTCAAGGAATCAATAATAAAATTCAAAATTTTTTGCCAAAAACTTACCGGGGCTTCGGATTGCTCACCGGTATAATCGAATGCTTTCTTTTGGGCAAGCTCCGCCGGAACATTTGTTGTTCTTAACTTTATGATTGTTTGGGTATCTTCGTTTAATGAATATTCTCGAATTTCCGGTTGAGCCGAGAGTAGGCTCGACAACAACACGAGAAAAGAAATAATACAAAGTTTAGAAAAGATATTTTTCATAAAATTCAGACGTCGTCTGTTTTATTATTTTTTATTAGTTATATTTTATAAACTTTCAAATTTATAACTGTTTAAACTGAATTCGATAATGATTCCTCGGATTAGTATATGGGTTTATACGGGTCGTTGTCTCCGGTTGTATCAAATCTGTTCTTTTCGTCTTTTTTAGAAAACCGATCGTAGTCGTCTTCATCGGAGTTTGCATCAAGGCTGTCGCCGGCGTCTTTTTCTGTAGGAGGCTCCGGTATCTCTTCCGGCTCATCGGAGTTCCATACGGTTTCTGCCGGTTCGTCTTGAATAATTTCATCAATTTCATCTTCGAGGGTTCCGCCTTCTTTTTCCGTAAGGATATTAAAGTACTGAAAACCAATGAGGAGGTGTTGCAAAGCCGTCATATAGAAATAGGCCGTGAAATACAAAATGGCAAAAACAATAACCGTTAACAGCTCTCCCATGTCAAAGGAATTATTTGCGAATGCGAAAATTCCGATTATATAACCGGGTATAAAGAAAATGTAAGACGTAAAGGATACAATTAAACCGAAAATAAATATAAGTGCAAAGGTTATCCACCATTTTCCGCGTATGACTGCAAACGACCTTGATATACTTCCTCCCACTCCTTTTCCTTCATACACAATTGATATAAAAGCAAAACTTGTTGCTATGGCAAGATAGATGCCCGGCAGATAAAACAGCAAAAATCCGACACCGACCATAAGCCCAATGAGAATTCCGGCACCTATAACCGGCCAAAAATTTTCTTTGGCTATCGTTAAAACATCATTTTCGGAGAAGTTCCCTTTACCGGCTTTTACATACATCGTAATATAGCTGTTTGTGAGAAGCATAACGGCAATAAATCCCAACATAAATAATACGACAAAAGCAATAAGGTAGATGAAATTCGGCATTTGTGAGCCGTATGTAATTTGCGTTTTATTGAATGCGTCTTGGGCAAAAAGACCCAGGCCAAGCATAAACAAAGCTAAAAAGGGCCCGGCGTATTTTAGTAAAATTAATGAAAACGGTTTGAATTCTTGTTTGAGAAAATGAAAAGGTGTGCCGATGAGTTCTCCAAAATCGCGCTGTTCTCTGAAATTTATAAACTTCTCCATAGCGTTGTGTTTTATTTAAAAAGATTGTAGTAAAATTCGTGAAATTCTATATCGGTATGTAATTTTTTGTTCAAATATATAGGATACACTATAAAATAGACGATAATGAGTACCAAAGAAATTCCGATGATAGAGAACCTGATGTAGTCGCTCCATTCTGTATGGCGTGTGATGTATCCTTCCAAAAAAGCAGCCAAAATAATAAACGGCAGCAGACCGAGTATGGTTTTGGCTCCCCGTTTGGCTCCACGCCTGAAGGATTCTTTTCGGCTGTATGTTTTCGGAAACATGATGCTGTTGCCTAAAATAAGGCCGGCAGCTCCGGCAACTATTATGGCAAAAATTTCAATAGTGCCGTGTATCCAAATACTCAAAATCGAATCGTAAAGTACATTATATCGGTAAAAAAAATATTGAAAACTACCCAGCATTATTCCGTTGAACAATAAGATACCGCCTGTTCCGAAATACGAAAGCATACCGAGAACAAAAGTAAGCATGGCCACTTGAATGTTGTTGTAGGCTATTCGAAAAAACATCATTCCGCTGTCCATGGATTCATAAACAGCCATGGGTTCTCCTTTCTCAATGTTTTCAATGGTCATGTTTACGTAGCCGTCCCCGAGTATCAAACGCACAAAGTCTTGGTCGCCGCTTGCCGAAAGTGCTCCTATAAATCCAAAGAACAGAAATACTACGGCCGACCCGACAATAAATTTTCGGAGGCGATAGATTTCTAAAGGAAATTCATATTTCCAAAAAATCAGAAACCGATTGTTTTTCTCTTTTTTTGTTTTGTATATAAACGCATGAGTTTTTGCGGCCAATTTATTGAGATATTCTTCGGTCTCCGAACCGGAATAGTAGGTCCGAGCATAAGATAAATCGTCGGTTAATTGCAAAAACATAGCTGTCAGCTCATCAGGATCGGTGTAGTTTTCCGAATTTATTCTATTTTCGGTTTCCTGCCATTGCTTAGCATTTCTGTTTATAAATACAATTTCTTTCATGATTAATTGAATTGCAGACAAATCTAAGAAAAATATTAATAAATCAAGCAGTCTTATAGGCTTTGAAGAGTCAAATATTTTGTTGAGTATTGTATAACCAAAGTGTATAATCGCTAATATTCAAGGATTTTATTATTTTTGCAGAAACTAAAGAAGATTTTAGGTTAAAAAGTTATAAAGTTGAAAGTTTATAAAGTTAAAGTGCTAAAAATAAGAGTTTTAAGTTAGTTGTAAACTGATTTATAAAACTCTGACAATTAAGGATATAACTTGTTTTACTAAAAAAACACATACTTTTAACCGGACTCAAAGAAGTATAACCATAAATCGGAGCACTGAGGATGGAACACATCAGAATACAAACGACACAAAACGTAGGAGTACAATACCGAATAGCAAATATCGGAGAGCGGATGTTGGCTGTTTTTATTGATTTTGGAATTATGGCAACCTACGCCATTCTTGTCACCAAAATATTCGGAGAACTCACTCCTCGGCCAAGTGGAGGGTATATATTTATTCTGTTTTCTCCGTTGTTTTTATATCATTTGATTAGTGAAATATTTATGAGCGGACAATCGCTCGGCAAAAAGGTTTTGAAGATTAAAGTTATCAGAAAAGACGGGTCTCATCCCTCGGTCGGGAATTATTTTGTACGTTGGATTTTTCGGTTAATAGATATCAATATCACCTACGGGTCGGTGGCGATAATTACCATTGCTGCCAACGGAAAGGGACAACGCTTGGGCGATTTGGCTGCCGGAACCATGGTAATCAGCGTAAAGGACAAATTAACCATAAATGATACACTCTATGAGAATTTGCCGGAAAACTATGCGGTAAAATATGAAGCGGTTAAGTTTTTGAGCGATAAAGATATTAAAACCGTAAAGCGTGTTCTCCGACATTACCACCGGAATATCTCAAAACCCAAGGCTGTCGAAATGCTTAAAAAAACTGCAAGAGCCATAAAACAAAAAACAGGGATTGTTGCTGAAGAGAATCCCGGAGATTTTCTGAGAACTGTTTTAAAAGATTATTCCGCCGTACATTCTTAGGGGTTGTAATGAAATAAATTGAAAGTTTTAATCAACTTTCACCCTTCACCCTTAACTCATTTGGAATGAAATAAATTGAAAGTTTTAAACGAACTTATATCGGAACAATCCCTCAGTCCGAATAATCGCATTCGTATTATTTTCCAGCTTTTACAAATCGGTTTTTATCAAAAATATCTTTGATAATTTCAATATTTTTGAAACCTTTTGATTCAAATAAGTCGGCAGTTTCTTTA
Source organism: Bacteroidota bacterium (assembly GCA_034659855.1). GTDB lineage: Bacteria > Bacteroidota > Bacteroidia > Bacteroidales > JAADGE01 > JAYEIA01. The sequence continues at coordinate 16,908 of JAYEIA010000104.1, read as the reverse complement.
GCCAAATATTCATTAATTTCCATAATAATTGTACCTCCCGAAGCAAGGTGCCGGTTGGCGATATCGGCCAGAGCGGTATAAAAAAGCAAGGGCGTTTCGTCTGAAACAAAAAGTGCTTCGGCCGGTTCGTAATTAAGCACATTTTTTTCCATCATCTTTTTTTCAGACTCACGAACATAGGGTGGGTTTGATACTATCAAATCATAGGTTTCGGTAGGGATTGAGTTTTGAAAATTAAGGATATCGTCTTGAAAAAAGTTTAGTTTAAGTTGGAGTGCATCGGCAGTTTTTTGGGCGGTTTGCAATGCTTTTTCCGAGAAATCACAGGCATAAATTTTGGCACGGGAAAAGTAACGGGCCAGACTTAAGGCAATACAGCCGCTTCCTGTTCCTAAGTCAATAATTGATAAATCTTGGTCTTTTCGGAAATTGTTTTCGATATAAAGAATTAATTCTTCCGTTTCGGGTCGGGGAATGAGAACCGACGGATTAAGACCGATTTTTAATCCGTGAAATTCAGTAAAGCCCAAAATATATTGTAAGGGTTCGTGTTTTTCTATTCTTTCCGTAATTTCCTGCAAATCGGAAAGTTCCGATTCGGATAACTGCCGGTCTTCGTTCAGTATTATTTGGATTTTTGTCCAGCCTTTCAGCTGTTCAAAAATAATATTCAGAAAGGCTTGGAGTTCTTGAGTAGGATATTCTTTTTTAAGGCTGTGTAAAAAGGTTTTCCGAAAGGATTTAACTGTCATCTTGAAAATTTTTACAAATTTAGAAAATAGTTGTCTAATTTTGCAAAAAACTGTTTGCTATGACAAAAGATGAACACTATATGAGTCGCTGCCTTGAATTGGCCAAAAAAAGTCAAGGACATACGGCACCAAATCCCATGGTGGGTTCTGTGATTGTTCACGAAGGAAAAATAATAGGGGAGGGGCGACACCAAAAATACGGAAAGCCCCACGCAGAAGTCAATGCCGTAAATTCTGTTCAAGATAAGTCGCTCTTGGCAAATTCTGTCTTATATGTAAATTTGGAACCCTGTGCCCATGTAGGAAAAACTCCGGCTTGTTCGGTAATGATTATTGAGCATAAAATACCGAAAGTGGTTATTGGTTGCAGCGATTCATACAAAGAGGTTGACGGGAAAGGAATTCAAATGCTTCGCGATGCCGGAACGGAGGTGGTTGTCGGTGTTTTGGAAGAAGAGAGCAGGGTTTTGAATGCACGGTTTTTTACCTTTCATGAAAAAAAACGTCCGTATATTATTTTGAAGTGGGCACAAACTTCCGACGGATTTATTGACTTTGAACGAACCCCGGATACGCCCATCGGTCCAAACTGGATTTCCGATAAATATGCTCAAATAAAAGTGCATAAATGGCGAGCCCAAGAAGATGCCATCTTGGTGGGAACCAATACGGCTGAAAAAGATAATCCGAAACTTAATGTACGTTTATGGAAAGGGAAAAATCCGTTGAGAGTATTAATGGACAGACAGTTGAGGCTACGGACTAACCTGAGTCTTTTGGATAAAAGTATAGAGACGATTGTTTTTACCGAAAAAAAATCGTCGAAAGTTCCGGGATTGGAGTTTATTTTTGTTGATAAGAATCAAGGTGTTTTTGATGTCATGATGAAGACGCTTTATGAACGAGAAATTCAGTCGTTAATCATTGAGGGAGGCGCTCAATTGCTCAGGTCGGTAATTGAACGAGGTTTGTGGGATGAGGCTCGGGTATTTGTAGGAGATGCTTTATTTTTATCAGGAATAAAGGCTCCTAAAATAAACAAACAACCGGAATTTATAGAGCGCAGACCTCAAAACAGCTTGTATTATTATAAGAAATAAAAAAAATGCAGACTTCGTTTGTTTTAATATTTTAAAATGCAAATTTTTGTTGTGTTTTCGACAAACACCGTAGGTGTGGAATGTTTGTAACCTCGAATGTAAATTCTGGGAAACAATATAAATCGTTTTAAAAATTCTGTTAGGAATGACATTTCAAATATATCATCCCTACGGGATTAAAACGGAATTTATCATATTAACCCCGCATTCCGCCTACGGCTACATACGGGGCTATCAATAGGTCTTGCCTACGGCAATTTTGGAAATTGGAATTGGAAATTGGGAATTGGTTTGTAATCCCATAGGGATTTTCTATTGGTAGCCCGGCAAGGAGCGAAGCGGATTGCCGGGATAATAAAACGAAAAACAAAAAAATCCCGTAGGGATGGTCTAACAATAGGTCATCTCTATGGGATTTAATTTTTATTTTCAATCGTAAAAATCAAAAATATATTTTTCATCGTATTCAATTCCGAATTTTTCAAGAAATTTGAGATATTCAGTTTGGAAATTTTCGGTTTGATGATGAATTTGTTGATTTTCTATATATTTGATAACGGCATCACGATGCGAATGTGAATATGAAAATGCACCATAGCCCGATTGCCAAGCAAATTTGGAAGAATACCAAGATTTTTGGTTTATAAATTTTGATGAATTATTCTTGATTTCTTGTGTTAACTTTGAAACGGAATAGGTCGGCGAAATTCCAACCAAAATATGAATATGGTCAGAAATATTATTGATTGATAATAATTTTGATTTGCGGTTTTGGACAATTCCGGTGATGTATTTTTGTAATTCGTTGTTGTGTTTGGGCAATAAAAAATACGCTCTGCCTTTGACGGCAAAAACGAATTGTATGGTAAGTTGAGTGTATGAATTTGCCATTGTGTTTTGTTAGATAGGTCATCGCTATGCGATTTGATAGGTTTGCGGTTTGTTTGTCCCTGTATTTCGGCTGTCGCCTACATACAGGGTTATCAATAGGGCAAGCCTAACGGCTTTAAAATTTATGTTTTTGAAATTTTATGAACCACCATAGTTATAATTAACTCCTTTATCTGAATCTTTCATTGCCTTTTTTGCATCAGGGTCTTCCACATACTCGATTCCTGTAAGATTGTTGTTCATCGCCCATTCGATGCTTTCTCTTGTCTTACGGTAAAATTCGGAATTGATAAATTCATCGATAGTTTTATTTGGGTCAAGATAACTTATATCTCCTGTAATTAAATGAAGATATCCTCTTCTTTCTACTGTATTATTATCAAGTTTACTATCAAGCGAATAAATATCATCAACAGATTTTGCTCCGTCAGGGATACCATCCTCTGTCAAGTATCTTGTAACATACATCAATTGGAATGCTTTAATTTCATTATCTTCCATTTTTCCGTGTAATCCTTTTTGGTCAAATATTTTTTGAATATTTCCTTCGCCTTTTCCACTGTCCCCTAATTTGTTACCGTGGTCTATGTTGGTGCGGAGGGTTTTGAGTTGTTGGGCGGTTATTTGCTTAGTTTGGGCATTCGTGTTGTCAAATACAAATAAAAATATTGCTGTAAATATAAACGCATTTAATGTTAAATATTTGAATTTCATAAATTTATTTTTTTATGAGTGTAGTTTAAAAAGGTTGAAATTTGAAAGTCTGTAAAGTTAATTGTTTAATATTCAGTAAATTAAGTAAGATTAGTGTGTTTTAATAAATAGTTAAGTATTAGACAAATAATACTTTTTGCTTTAAAACTTTATACTTTTTATACTGAACTCTTTCGTTCCTTAATAGAGTTTACTTCGTTTGATTAAATACGGGAGCAAAACCTCTTTAAAATCGGAATTAATATCTGCCGAAATGAAATCAATTTTATTATGCCCGGCTTTGAGCTTTAGTTCTTTATAAAAAGCATCCGATTGTTTTTCAAATTGCTCTCTTACCTGATTTGGATTAAGTTTCAGGGTTTCTCCGGTTTCCATGTCCACAAACTTGTAGGGTCTGTTGCCGTACTGAAATTGTTTTTCGTGCCGGTGGTCGGTTACATGAAATAAAATGACTTCGTGCTTGTTGTGTCGCATATGTTGCAAGGCTGAGAATAAGGCTTGGTTATTGCCCGAGACAAACATATCACTGAAAATAATGACGAGAGATCGCTTATGAATTTTTTCGGATAAATAATGCAGAATATCCGGGGTTTCAGTTTTTTGATTCAGTGGTGGTTTTTTTTGATTCAATTGCTCAGACAGTTCTGCGAGCAAAAAATTCATGTGCCGAGAAGACATTTTGGCCTCGGTATGCAATTCTATTTGCTCCGAAAATAAGGAAACTCCGCTTGCATCTCGTTGTTTTCTCAGTAAATGAATGATGGCTGCGGCCGAAATTAAGGAGAAGTCTAATTTGGATTGCAGTTTGTCTTCTTTATAAGGAAAATGCATAGAGGATGAAACATCTATGATTATTCTGCAACGAAGATTGGTTTCTTCTTCAAATCGTTTAACAAAAAGCTTGTCTGTTCTTCCGAATAGTTTCCAGTCTATGTTTTTTGTGGATTCTCCGGCATTGTATGCCCTGTGTTCGGCAAATTCTACCGAAAATCCGTGATACGGGCTTTTATGCAGACCGGTAATGAATCCCTCAGCAACATGTTTGGCCAAGAAATTTAACGATTTGAGTTGACTGAGTTCGTTTATGTCGTTTAAATTTTTCACTATTGCAAGCTACCATTTATCGAGGATATTTCCAAAGCGGTCAGGTGTTTTTATTCTAAAAAAAGAAAAACCCCACAGTTGTTCTGTGATACTAAACTGCCACCAAGATACTGAAAACAAAACAAAAATAATTTATTTTCTTAATCAGCATCTTGACAGCGGTTTAGTGCTTGTTAAGAAATAACCTTTACATTTTGACTTGTTCTTTTGTCTATTTTCGGCGTTATAAAAGTTTTAAATAAACATTGCTATTCGCTACTTTTATGTCTTGAAAATAAACAAAATAACCACGTCAATTCTGTAAACGTTATTTCTTAATAAGCACTTAGTATGAGTTTTAATAAATTGGGTATTTTAAATTTTACAGAATAGCCTCAAGTTTACCTTGAAAAACTTTTTTTGGTACCGCACCTACTTGTTTGTCAACAACTTCTCCGTTTTTTATGAAAAGTACGGTAGGGATATTTCTTACCCCGTACTTTGCAGAAATACCCGGATTGCTGTCCACGTCTAACTTAGTCATTTTTGCTTTACCTTCGTATTCTTTTTCCAACTCCTCAATTATCGGGTGAATCATACGGCAGGGGCCACACCACTCAGCCCAGAGATCAACTAAAACAGGGATGTCGGATTGTAATACTTCTTGGTCAAAATTTTTATCTGTTACATTTATTGGCATTGTATAAAATTTATATGGTTTGTAAAACTTATTCAGGGCAAAAGTAAGAAAAAAACAGATACATGATATAAAATATAGTTTAGTTTTTATGTGATTCTATAATCCATAAATGGCTTTTGCTTGAGATAGTTTACGAAGTTTTCGTTTAAATTAATGCGTTGTTTTCGGGAAAAAAGTTTTACCCAAACTCGAGATTCCGGGTCAAATATCAAGAAATTCAGGGTTGTATTGCCTTTATGATTTTTGACCAAATCTGAAAATTCATTGATAAAATCGCCCGAGATTTCTTCAACCGGAAGTTTTACGGTTATATCTTTCAAAATATTTTCTTGAATTTCTGCAAGCATTTCTATACTGTGAACTTTGTATTCCAGTTCATTTTCTGTATCACCGAAACGGTGTTGTACTTTTCCGCGAACAAAGACTTGATACCCTTTCGTTAAGTAGCTTTTTAGTTTGAGGTAGTCTTTTCCGAATAAAAATATTTTCATTGATCCGTTAAAATCTTCATAATCAAACGTTCCAAACGGGTTGCCTCGTTTAGTGGTCGCATGCTTTACTCCGGTAATAATTCCGGCAGTTTTAACTTCTCGTCCTTTGAATTTTCCCAAATCTTCCCCAAGTTCAGTCAGGGGTGTACAGACACTTTCAATTTGCAGTTTAAACTTGTCAAGCGGGTTTTCTGAAAGATAAATACCGATTAAACTTTTTTCTTTATTGAGCCGCTCCAGTATGTCCCAAGGTTGTACATGAGGAGGTTCGGGTTTTTTAATTTCAACGGCATCGTCGCCTTCAAAAAGGTTGTGTTGGGCAGCATCTCCTTCTCCTTGTATCTTGTTTCCGTAACGAATTAAGTTTTCAATAAAATTTGGGCTGTCGCTGTTTTCTGTGTGGAAATAAGCACTTCTGGGTACGGTTGATATGCTGTCGAAAGCACCGGCAGCGACCAGGGCTTCTATTGTACGTTTATTGACTGAGTTCAAATTAACACGTTCGGCAAAGTCAAGAATATCTTTAAATTTCCCGTTTTTTTCTCGTTCTTCTGTTACTGTTTCTACGGCACCTCTTCCAACGCCTTTTATTCCGCCCATGCCGAAACGAATGGCTCCTTCATCGTTTACAATAAAATCATTGAAACTTTCATTCACATCGGGTCCGAAAACTTCCAAGCCCATGCGACGAGTTTCATCCATAAATAGTCCTACTTTTGTAATATCCGAGAGGTTTCGGGTAAGGACGGCTGCCATATATTCGGCCGGGTAATGGGCTTTTAGGTAGGCCGTTTGGAATGAAACGTAAGCATAGCAAGTTGAGTGCGATTTATTAAATGCATATTGGGCAAATTTTTCCCAGTCTTGCCAAATTTTATCAACAATTTTTTTGTCGTGTCCGTTTTTTTCGCAGCCTTCGAAAAATTCAATTTTGAGTTTGTCCATCAGGGACTTAATCTTCTTACCCATGGCTTTACGCAAAAAATCGGCTTGGCCTTTACTAAAACCGGCCAGTTTTTGCGAAAGAAGCATTACTTGCTCCTGATAAACCGTAATTCCGTATGTGTTTTTGAGATGCTCCTCCATTTCGGGAAGGTCGTACTCAATTTTTTCTTTTCCGTGCTTTCGGCGAATGAAGGCGGGAATATATTCCATGGGGCCCGGTCGGTACAAGGCATTCATGGCAATAAGATCCTCAAAGCGTGTGGGTTTAAGGGCTTTGAGGTGTTTTTTCATTCCGTCGGATTCAAACTGGAACAGACTGGTTGTGGCTCCGGCGGCATATAATTCAAAGGTTTTTTTATCATCCAAAGGCACATTGTCAATATCAATGTCAATGCCTTTGGAATGTTTTACATTTTTAACGGCATCTTTGATAATGGAAAGTGTTTTAAGACCTAAAAAGTCCATTTTCAGCAATCCGATGTCCTCAACTTGACTTCCTTCAAATTGCGTAACGTAGAGATCGGACTCTTTACTGATCGATACCGGAACGTGTTCTTCCAGATTATCTTTACTGATAATTATTCCGCAGGCATGAACTCCGGTTTGCCTTATGGACCCTTCCAATTCTTTGGCAAATCTTAAAACTTCAGCTTCTTTGCCTCCGGAGTTGTAGCTTTGCATGAGTTGTTCTTCTTCCTCATAAGCTTGGGTAAGATTCTTTACTTTATCGGGCACCAGTTTGGCCAATCGGTCGGCATCGTTCAGGGGCAACTCCAAAACCCTTGAAACATCACGTATTGATGATTTTGAGGCCATGGTTCCGAATGTAATAATATTGGCTACACGCTCCTTTCCGTATTTATCGACTACCCATTTGAGAATGCGTTCTCGTCCGTCATCATCAAAGTCGATATCAATATCAGGCATTGACACACGATCCGGGTTGAGGAAACGCTCAAACAGTAAGCCGTATTTAATGGGGTCAATATCTGTAATCGTAAGCACATAGGCCACGGCGGAGCCTGCTGCAGAACCACGTCCGGGACCCACGGAAACGCCCATTTTTCTGGCGGCCTTAATAAAATCCCAAACGATGAGGAAGTAGCCCGGGAAACCCATTTCTATGATAGTATCCAATTCAAAATTTATACGCTCTTCAATATCAGGCGTAATTTTGCCCCATCGCATTTTTGCTCCTTCGTACACAATATGTCTCAGGTATTCGGCTTCATCTTGAAACCCGTCGGGCAATTCAAATGCCGGCATAAGCGGGTCTCTTTCCAGCTTGTATTCTTCTATTTTATCAGCAATTTCCTGTGTATTTTCGATGGCTTGAGGAATGTCCGAAAATAGTTCGGCCATTTCCTGCGGAGATTTTAAATATTCTTCACCGGAGTAAGACATTTTTTGTTTGTCGCTGATTGTTCTTCCGGTGCTCAACAGCACCAGAATGTTGTGCGCATCAGCATCTTCTGCCGTAAGAAAGTGCACGTCATTAGTCGCAATTACTTTTACGCCCAGCTTATCGGAAATTTTAAGAATTTCTTTGTTTACTTCTTGCTGCTTGCCGTATGTTTCGGTATTCCGTTTCGGGTTGTCTGTTTGGTGGCGTTGAAGTTCAAGGTAAAAATCTTCGCCGAAAACGTCTTGGTATTCTCTGGCTATGTCTTCTGCCTTTTGCGGATTACCTTTTAGAATTGCTTGAGGAACAGATCCTCCGATGCATGCCGTAGATACAATCAACCCTTCGGAATGTTCAAACAAAAGTTCTTTGTCAATTCGGGGTTTATAGTAATAGCCTTCTATATAACTTTTCGATACAATTTTTATCAGATTTTTGTAACCGGTATAATTTTTAGCCAAAACCACGAGATGTTCTCCTCGCCGGTCTTTTTCTGTCTTCTTTTCAAATCTGTTATTTCGAGCCACATAAACTTCACAACCGAGTATTGGTTTTATTCCGTTTTTGCGGGCTTCGTCATGAAATGTTTTTACTCCGAACATATTACCGTGATCGGTAATTGCTACGGACTCCATGCCAAGGGCTTTGACTTGAGACATGAGTTTTGAAATTTCATTGGCTCCGTCGAGAACCGAGAATTGTGTATGTAGGTGTAGATGTGTAAATTGGCTCATTTTCGTGATTCTGTTTTACATATTTTCTCGTTTGCCATAAAATAAGAAATGTAAACTTTACTTATTTAGGGGTTTGGCTAAACAGCAAAAGTAGTGAATTGTCGGCAAAAAAGTAAGCGATGTTAATAACTTTATGAGAAATGATTTCTCGTTTGCTAATTCCTTATTACTCTTATATTTTAACGGATAATTTATGATAAAATTATGAAAAAAATTGATGTTAATTGTTTTTTTTGACGAAATAGTGTGTCGTTTTCTGTCATCGGGTGGGGTATAATCTTTTTTTGCTTACTGACTGTCGCCGGTAATTTTTGACTCCAATTTTTTTTGACAAAATGGTATATAAAGTTAAGACTGTTTGATAAACTCTATCCGTAGAGTGTTTTGCAGTAAGTCTTGTTAATCCACTGATTTCAATCAACAATAAACCAAACTTTACAGGATATAATTTATGAGTTCAGTTTAAAAAGTTATAGAGTTGAAAGTTTATAAAGTTAAAGTACTAAAAATAAGAGATTTTAGTTAATTGTAAAATAACCTATAAAGTCTTGGTAATTAAGCATATAACTTGTTTTGCTAAAATAGAACATACTTTTTAGATCGAACTCATTTATTGAAACTAAAAAGGGCATAACAGCTTCATTGAATGTATTGTACAAAAAAATCTCCCGCTCGGAAATTCAGATGGAGCGGGAGAGGTAATTATAACGGGCAAGCTGTCTTTTTTTATTGTACTTTGTTGATTATCTGATGTAATATGCGGTCAACGGCCACTTACAAAAATAAATGCATTAGGCATTCATTTCATACAATCCGTTTTTGGCATAAACATATTTGGTCAGTACTTTGGAATACCGTTTGGCATCAAAATTTGGCTTTTGAATGATATTCATACAAAGCTCAGCCTGTTTTTCGGTACTCGATGGCTTTTGGGCTAAATCAAGCGCATAACCGGAAAAATCTCGGACAAGAAAATCAAATATTTGATCAACGATGGCCTCATCAAGTTCTTGTAGTTTAGCATTTTCAAGAATTAACTGACCGTAAACAATGGTTGTAAATAAATTACCTACGGAAAGCATCATATCCGTATCCCTTGTTTGTTCTTTACTTGCCGGAGCCTCAATCAAAAGTTTCTTGAACAATTCAATCTGTTTTCTGAAAAGATTGAGATTTGGCGTATCAAACAATTTGTAAGCTTTGTTGTAGTCGGCAAATTGAATTTTGCCCAGCCCCCTTGCCGGGCCTTGATTAAATAGGAATGTATCATCTTTAGCTTTGGATATTGTTCCAATTTCAGGATATTCTTTTGATGCAAATAAATAGTTTTGAATAAATTTGATGATGAGTGCGATATTGACATGAACAGTTCCTTCCAATTTTGGTAATGCTCGAATATCTCTGGCGGCCATTTCAAAAAAGGTGTCCTTTTCAAACCCCTTGGCGGCAATGACATCCCAGAGTAAATTAATTACGGCTTCGCCCTCCGTGGTAACTTTCATTTTAACAACCGGGTCAAAAAGCAAATACCTTCTGTCCTCTTTGGAGGCCGAGCGCATATAATCAGCCGTTCTTGATGCGTACAGTTTCATGGCTGTCAGTCTGGCATAAGCATCGGTAAATATTCGCTTGACGTGAGGAAAATCTGTAACATGCATGCTGTATAAACTGCGATTTGAGGCGTGATTCAGGGCTTCGTAAAATGCATGCGTACCCATACCGATAGAGGCCCAGCCCAAATTGTATTTTCCTACATTTACGGTATTCAGCGCATTATCCCATGCTCCTTGTCCGAGATGCAGAATATCTTCTTCTGAAACGGGGTAGTTTTCCAATCGGTATTCTCCAACGTAGTTTTGGCTGTTTACGGTGTTTTTTACCAACTCGTATTTATCTTTCTTGTAGTTGGCGACAAAGAATACATATTCTCCGGTGCCGTCAATTTTCCCGAAAGTAGAAACCATCTCTGCTTTATTGGCATTGCCGATATAGTATTTTGACCCGCTTGCGAGGTATGATCCGTTATCTTGTTTGGTCAGCGTCATGCCGGTAGAATAAATATCTGCTCCGTGTTCCCTTTCTGAAAGACCAAAGGCAAAAACTCCGCCTTTTTGAAGAAGTTCGGCGGCTTTCCTCTTGGCTTTTTTATTGTCGGACATCCAGATGGGCCCCAAGCCCAAAATAGTTACTTGCCAGGTGTACCAGTAAGGCAGGCCGTAAAAACCGAGTATTTCATTAAATTGTTGAATTCTCCACATATCCCAGCGAGAGTCTTTGTCTAAGCCTTCTTCTTCGGGGGTAAGTAGTTGTGCAAAAATTTTGTTTTCTGCAATAAAATCAAGAAAGTCGCTGTACCAAGTCCGTTCTTGATCATCTTTCTTAATTCCGGACTTTCCTTTATTTTCAAAAAAGTCAATTGTTTTTTGCATTATTTCTTTAGAGCGTTCGTCCGGAAAATGTCGGTCGAGTTGGTTTGGATTAAGTAAAATCATGTGCGTTTATTTGAGTTAATATTTAGAATTATAAATATAATAATATTTTTGCAGTACCGAAATATTTATCGTTTGAAAAGCGAAAGATTGGGCAATTATCAGAGGACACAAAATGTTGAGTTTGCGTTTTGAATGTATTATCAGTTTTGCAGACTTGCACATTAAATTATAAATTTGTGATTTGAAACGGAATTTGAAATTAGTTTGAAAATCAAACCATAGTTATGAAAAATAAAGTTAGAGTCAGATTTGCACCCAGCCCTACCGGACCGCTACATATTGGCGGAGTTCGTACGGCTTTATTCAATTATCTTTTTGCAAAAAAGCACGGGGGCGATTTTTTATTGAGAATAGAAGATACTGATCAAACGCGTTTTGTTCAAGGTGCTGAAGAGTATATTAATAAATCATTGGCTTGGTGCGGTATGACTCCTGATGAGGGCGTTAATGAGGGCGGAGATTACGGCCCGTATAAGCAATCGGAACGTAAAGATTTGTATCAAAAGTATGCCAAGCAATTAATCGAAAACGGGCATGCGTACTATGCTTTTGATACTGCCGAAGAATTGGATGCTATGAGACAACGCTTGACTGAGGCCGGTTCTTCCGTAAGGCAATACAATGTACTGACAAGAGGGGAAATGAAAAATTCTTATACGCTTTCGGATGAGGAGGTTAAACAACGCATTGATTCCGGAAAGCCCTATGTTATTCGGTTTAACATACCGGCCGACAGAGAAGTGGAACTGAAAGATATTGTAAGAGGTACGGTGCGTGTCAATACCAAAGAATTGGATGACAAGGTATTGTTTAAGTCCGACGGATTGCCGACTTATCATTTGGCCAATATTGTCGATGATTATTTAATGGAAATTTCGCACGTCATTCGCGGTGAAGAATGGTTGCCTTCGCTGCCGTTGCATTATTTATTGTATGAGGCTTTGGGCTGGGAAGATGAAATGCCTGAATTTGCTCATCTGCCATTGATATTGAAACCCAACGGCAAAGGAAAATTGAGTAAACGTGACGGCGAAAAAATGGGATTTCCTGTGTTTCCGTTGGAATGGAAAGACCCGGAAACCGGTGATATTTCTGCCGGATTTAAAGAGGACGGCTATTTGCAAGAGGCATTTATAAATCTGTTGGCTCTGATGGGGTGGAGCCCCGGAACCGATGAGGAATTATTGTCTATGGATTATTTAATTTCCTCATTCGAACTGGAGCGAGTGGCCAAAGGCGGTGCAAAATTTTCGCCGGATAAAGCCAAATGGTACAATGAACAATACTTAAAGAACTATAATACGACCGAGCTTGCAGAACTTTATGAGCCGTTGCTTGAAGAGCGGGGAATTAAAGTTGAAGACAGTTATTTAACAGAGGTATTGGAGCAGATGCGGGAACGTATCAGCTTTTTACCGGATTTATTTACAGAGGCGGAGTTCTTTTTCAAAACGCCGGAAGAATATAATCCGAAGGTTGTAAAAAAACGCTGGAAAGCCGGAATTCCGGAGCATGTCCAAAATGTACATGATGCATTACAGGCCCTTGATGCCGAAGATTTTTCTACGGAGAAAACAGAAGAAGCAGTTAAGAAATATATTCAGGATAATGACTTGGGATTCGGAAAAATTTTGAACCCGATTCGATTATTGTTAACCGGAACCGGGGGAGGTCCTCATCTTTTTGATATTATGGCTATGATAGGGAAAGCTGAAACCTTGTTGAGGCTTGAAAACGGAATAAAAAACATTCCTTCAAAATAGTTGTAAGTTTTAGGTGTAAGTGTTTGTTAAGAAATAACCTTTACATTTTGACTTGTTCCGCCAAAGGTCGGATTAAAATCTTTTGTCTATTTTCGGCGTTATAAAAGTTTTAAATAAACATTGCTATTATTAACTTTTTTAATTAAATTATTAAGGTGTTAATGAGCTTCGCAAAGTTCGCAAAGTATTGTTTCACAATAATCTTGAAAATAAACAAAATAACCACGCCAATTCTGTAAACGTTATTTTTTAACAAGCACTAAGAAAAAAACCGCAACCTGAGTTGCGGTTTTTTTTATGCTGCCAACTTCTTACTTACAGCCCGGTACCTGCAATTTCTTCTACATCTTTGACTTCTTTTGGGATAGGTTTTCCTAATACTCTGTTTCCGGTTTTTGTGACTAATATATCGTCTTCGAGCCTGATGCCTCCAAAATCAAGATAACTTTCAGCTTTGTCGTAGTTGATAAAATCAGTAAATCGTTTTTCGGATTTCCACAATTTCGTGAGCTCAGGAATAAAGTATATTCCGGGTTCATCGGTGAGAACATTCCCGGGTTTGAGTTCTTTGGCCAATCGCAAGTAGGCCAGGCCAAACTGATTACTTCGTTTGACGGTTTTATCATATCCCACTAAATCTTCGCCCAAACCTTCGGTGTCATGAACATCCAAGCCCATCATGTGCCCCAGTCCGTGAGGCATGAAAAGGGCATGTGCTCCTTGCCTTACGGCCTCTTCGGGGTTTCCTTTCATTATTCCTAAATCCGTTAGTCCTTGAGCCACAGTTTTAGCCGCCAAGAGGTGCATATCTTTGTACAATATCCCCGGTTTTATGTTTTCTGCAACATTCATGTTGGCTTTAAGTACAATCTCGTAGATTTCTTTTTGACGCTGAGAAAATTTTCCGCCAACGGGAGTAGTTCGTGTGATATCAGAGGGATAGTTCGAGCTGATTTCGGCGCCGCCGTCCATCAGCATTAAGTCCCCGTTCTTTAAATAATTTTCGTGGTTGTGGTTGTGTAATATTTGTCCGTTTTTGGATAAAATTATCGGAAACGAAACCGGCCCTCCGTGAGCCAAAGCAATGCCCTCAACAGTTCCTGCTATTTCTTGTTCTTTTACGCCTTCTCTTGCCATTTTCATTGCAGTGGTATGCATCAAATAAGCCACATCAACGGCTTTGTCAATTTCCTTTATTTCAAGTTCGTCTTTTATTGCACGCTGGTCTATAACGGCTTGAGTCATCGGTAAAGAACTTTCCGACGAGAGTTTATCAAAAGCAATTCCCAACATGTTGTGTAATAATATTTTTGTGTGGTTTCTGTAGGGTGGGAGATAGTGTATTTGACGACCTTGAGACAGATTCTCTTTAATTAACTCATCTAATTTGTAAAGTGGTCGTATTTCATTAACTCCGGCTTTTTGTGCCGTTCCGGCCAATTCCGGCTGAGACCCCATCCAGATAATGTCTTCATGTGTAATTTCGTTTCCGAAAATTATTTCCTTTCCGGATTCAAAATCTATCACTGCATTTAGGTTTGGTTTATCTATGCCAAAATAATATAAAAATGAGCTGTCTTGGCGAAAACGGTATATATTAGCACCGTAATTAAAGGGAACATCCGTATTTCCCGGAAAAAACCCTATTCCTTTATTCAGTTTAGATTTGAGTTCTTTTCGGCGATTGATATAAATTTCTTTTGGAAACATATTGTTGTGTTTTTATGTGTTATTTTTCAGAATCCAAATGTACTAAAAATTAAGGAGATCATAAAGTTAAAATATATTAAATACCGGTTGTTAATTTTATCAAATCTACGCTTAAATAATCTCTGCTTGTCGGTTAGGGTTTTTGAAATATTCGATTTAATGCCGAAATGAAATGAACGCTTCCTTCTTTGAATGACGATCTGAATGGTCTGAAAATTGATATTGTTGTCTATGTTCCTTTATTAAATGAAATTTTATTAATTTTGCAGTGAATAAATATAAAACAGCAATGGCCGGTTCAAGATTATTAAAAGTAGCAAAACAAATTCAGGAAGATTTGGCTGAAATATTCCGATTGAAAGCGGGTAAGTTTTCAGGCAATATGATTTCGGTAACTCATGTAGAGATGACTGCAGACTTAGGTGTAGCCAAAGTGCATTTGAGTATTTTTCCTGCGGAGAATAAGGCGGAAATTTTAGATGATATTAAAGAAGATTCTAAAACGATACGCTATGAGTTGGGAAAGAAAATTAAAAATCAGCTGAGAAAAGTTCCTGAATTGGTTTTTTACTTAGACGACTCTTTGGATAAAGCCGAACGTATTACAAACCTTTTGAAAGACTGATTCGGCTAATGTACCTCCCGTCATTTATTGCACGCAGATACCTTTTTTCTAAAAACAACAGAAATGCAATTAATATAATTTCATTTATTGCTGTTGTTGTGCTTACTGTTGCAACGGCAGCTCTTATCATTGTTTTATCGATATTTAACGGTATTGATAAAGTGATTAGTGAAAAAATTACCACTTATGCTCCCGATTTAAAACTGCTTCCTGTCAAAGGAAAAACTTTGGAGGCCGACAGTGTCTTACTTCAGAAGTTAAAAACTATAACCGGAATCGAGGCGTATTCTTTGGTTTTGGAAGAGAATGTATTGATAAAATCGCAGTATAAGCAACTGATTGCCGTAGTGAAAGGGGTTGATGACAATTACAGCAAAATAAATGATGTCAGTCAATTGGTTTATGTCGGAGAGTACGGTATTAAACAAAACAGCTCCAACGGCGTTTTCGGGTATATTCTTGCAGCCAAGCTCGGGGTAACTTTGCCTGCAGTTCACGGCGTTTCTGTATGGATTCCGAATCGGAAAAATATTAGTACGGTGAATCCCCAAGGTTCATTTAAAAAAATGCCGATAATTCCGGTTGGCGTTGCAGAAGTTGAGGAGACGTTTAATAATAAATATGTGTTGATATCTCTGAGTAAACTACAGAAATTGACCGAAAGAAGCCCAACGACTGTCAGCGCAATTGAAATAAAGGCGGCTTCCGGGGTGAACCCGGATAAACTCAAGAAAAAAATAGTGAGTGCTGCAGGGAATAATTTAGTGATTAAAAACAGAGTTGAACAATATGATGTTCTTTATTCGGTGATGCGCAGTGAAAAACTGGCCACTTTCCTTATTCTGATTTTTATTATACTCATCGCCGGATTCAGTATAACCGGCTCAATTATTATGCTCATTATTGAAAAGAAAAAGGATATGCAAACCCTTATCAGTTTAGGGTTGAAGTATCGGGATATTCAAAAAATATTTCTTACCGAGGGAATGATGATAACCCTGTTGAGCGGATTAATCGGATTGACTCTGGGGGGAGTATTCAGCTACTTGCAGCAGGAGTTTGGGTTTATAAGTTACTCTATGGGAGCCGGAGTTGAGGCTCTGGTTTATCCGGTTCAACTGAAAAGTTCCGATTTTATTTATTCTTTTGTTTCAGTGGCTATTATCGGAACAGTAATTTCCATATTTCCCGTTCTTCGTATCCGGCAATTTCTTTCGGCTGATTAAGCTCTAAGGGCTATTTAATGTTTCCTGTGCACCGGTACAATTTATACGAAGTTATTTTTTATAAGCACTTCATTTGGTATTAGTTAAGTTTCATGCGGTAATCAATAATTTTATTTTTGTCTGAAAACCCCTGAAAATCTATAAACAGCTGTTTTTTTGTTTTGGGAGTCGGAAATGAGAACTGATAAATTCCCTCCTCGTTTTTGGTCAGTTTCGGAGCGAAAAATATTATATCTTGACTTGTTTCAGATTTAATGCCTGATTGTTTGAAAGGAATCAT
>JAYEIA010000103.1:0-2436 GCA_034659855.1 Bacteroidota bacterium | reverse complement strand
CGACTATTTAAGCACAAATATACTCATTTTTAATGTAAATTTCTATGAGTACTGCGGTTTTCGAGTATGAAGTACAACTAATAAATTTATAATGGCAACACCCGAAAGATATAAGATCCCTGCCTCAATGATATTTAATACTCCCTATCATTTATTAAAAATAGGTGTCGATTACAGAACAGAATTATTAATTGAAGATATAAAGAAAGTAAGAACGCACAGCAATGTATATAATAATAAGCGAGATTAGTAATACTTATGGTTGTAGTCTTTAGTCTTTTATTTCAATGAAATAATTATTAATATTCGTAATCAACGGACGTAAATTCGCCTCCGACATTTTTAATAAATTCTACTACTTTAACATGATCCGGATGGTTTTTATAGATTTCCATTTCTTTGATGTTCTCAAAATCAGAAACCAATACTAAGTCTTGAAAATTGGCTGATTCCGAACTTTTTATGTTCTGACCGGTATCGTAGCCTTCGATTTCCTTTATCAGTTCGGGCAATTTGTCTAATCTATTTAGGATCTCAATAGCCATTTCATTACGTTCCTCATTATTGTCAATTTCAGACAACTTTATCATTACAACATGCTTAATCATAGCTTTAGAATATTTAAAGGTGAAAACTATTTATTCACATTGACAAAAAAATATATTTCTGACTTAGAAACCAAATTTTGGATGCTGTTATCAAACAATTAAATAAATTTGAATGAAGATGTATTTATTTTTATAGGTAAATTTAAATCTGAAATTTAGATTACAATTAAAGTTAGTTTTTATTGTCATTAATTTTGCTGAGTAATGAAGAAGAAAAATATCGACCGTAGTTTGCAACCGGGTGGCTTTTGTGTGGCTGTTGCTTAGTATCGTTGCAATTTAATACTGAGTCCACTCCGAAAACAACGTTTTTGGAAAATCTTGTAAATACGAAAACAGTATTGTGCTGATAATAAGAACTTTATGATTTAACAAAAACATGTAAATCTTGTCAATCCTGTCAAAAAAGACTTTTCGCAGTACACTCATTATTGAAATTTTTGGAGGTTGAGCGTAGTCGAAACCGTTGCTGTTAAAAACAAACCCGATTTAGAGGCCTGTTTTACAAACAACATACTCAATCTACAAAAGATTATTTTTCATAATTAATTTGTGTTGATACCGGAACAAACCTTCACAACGCAATTGCCGGAGCAGGCAACCTTTGCTTACAACCGGTCAACAAGAACCAATATTTTATTTCTCCGGTTTTGTTTTCGGATGGGCTATTCGCCTGATGTTTAAGTTGAGATAGGCCACAGCTATGGTCATCAGCGGGCTTATCAAATTGAAAAAAGCATACGGCAAATAAGCGATCGTAGGAACACCCAACACTTTGGCTTGTGTAGCCCCTCCGGTATTCCACGGAATAAGAACCGAAGTAACCGTCCCCGCATCTTCTAAGGCCCGACTCAATACTTCCGGTTTTAATCCGAATTTTTTATAAACCTTAGCATACATTTTTCCCGGAACAACCAGTGAGATGTACTGATCCGATGCCGTAGCATTGAAGAAAATACAACTCACGGCGGTAGAAGCAACCAACGACCCCGTTGATTTTACACGTTTTATAATGGATTGGGTAATACGTTTCAGCATACCGCCTGATTCCATTACACCGCCAAAAACCATAGCCGACAGTATGAGCCAAATTGTGGGCAGCATGCCGCCCATCCCCGAAGTCGAAAAGAGATTGCTCATTTTGCCGTCGCCTGCCAAACTTATTTCTCCGTACATGGATTGCATCACCGCAATATAAGATGCCTTAAGATAATTGTTGTCAATGCCGGCAATGGTTTTTATCAGTTCCGGTTGAAAAATTACAGCAAAAAGTCCACCGGCAAGGGTTCCCAGTAACATGGCCGGTATAGGGTTTACTTTCTTAATAATAATAATAATCAGAAAAGCCGGAACCAAAAACAACCAAGGCGATACATGGAAATTTTGCTCAATCATGTGTTTTACGGAAGAAATATTAGCCTGATCGGCCGAAAAATCAAGCGTAAAACCCATAATAAAAAATATGATCAAAGTTATTGTCATTGAAGGTATGGTGGTGTACATCATATACCGAATGTGTGTAAAAATATCGGTACCGGCCATCGCCGGAGCCAAATTTGTTGTATCGGACAAGGGCGACATTTTATCACCAAAATATGCCCCGGATATTATTGCACCGGCTGTTATGGCTTTGTCTATTCCCAATGCCGTACCTATACCGAGCAGTGCAACACCGATAGTGGCAATCGTTGACCAAGAGCTGCCTGTGGACAGAGAAACTAATGCACTGATAATTACGGCCGCAAAAAGAAATATTGAAGGATGCAAAATATCCAGCCCATAGTAGATTAGGGTAGGGATCACTCCGCTCAGAAGCCAGGTTCCCGAG
>JAYEIA010000102.1:0-12159 GCA_034659855.1 Bacteroidota bacterium | reverse complement strand
TGCAACGCTATGTCCTGCAGGAACATTGATATTATTCCACCAATTTTGCAAGCCGTCTCCGCCATCGGTTAATTCTCCGTCTTCGCCCAAACTACCGTAGTCGTCGCTATAGTAGTCATACAATAAGATACCGTAATCATTGGCATCATAAGCATTGTAATAGATATAAATAATATTCCAATCCTCAGAAGCATAGATGGTCTCATTGCCGGAATTAAATACATTATATTTAGCGACACGATCTGTTGGGTCAGAAGAGTTCGGGTTATCTACATCATTAAGTTCCCAGCCCAATAAATCTTTGCCCTCTTCCTGGTCGTTGACTTCATTGTCACCATCGGGGTCGGGATCTGTTGTGGCACTGTTGGTAGCTATAAATGCACAAAATGCAAAATCTCCTCCGGTAAAAAAGTTTTCATCTACCCAGATATCTCCGTTGTCTCCCCAGCCGGTTCCCCAAGAGTTTCGTACTCGGAATGCTCCGTTTATTCCTTTACTGTCGTCGTATCCGGAAATAGTCATGGCATGATAAGCATGCGGCCCCGAGTAGTCGTATGTATCTGAGTAGTGAACATCAGAACTGTTCCAGCTCATAAAATTGTCGCCGAGCTTTGCTCCGAAAGATACTACCTGACCATTTGCTATATATTGCTTCAATGAACTGGCATCGGTTCCTATTTCTCGATAGGATTCTATGGAGTATTGCGCGGCTTCTCCATCCCATTGGCTTGTAGAGCCGGAGCAATCGCCCAAGTCGGTATAGGGCGTTACACTCATTTGTGCAATTCCTTGATTAAGCATCACATCATAAGCCGGCTCAAATCCGGTACCGCCGCAATCGGCTCCCTTGCTTCCGCTCGGAATTGCCCAGAAGAGGTATTTTGGACTAAATTGGTAAGCTTCATTATTTAAATCTGAAGTTGTTCTGTCGTTAGCAACAGCCTCCATATATGATTTATGGTTGTATCCCACAGCCCATGTAACGCACGTACCATACTGTCCTTGATTTCCTACCGGAGGAAATCGGTTGCTGATATCTGCAGAAGACGGAAGGTTTCCGCTTCCAAATTGAATGGCATCTTCAATACTTTCGGTATCCTCGTTTTCGATGCCCCACCAGCCACCGTTTTCAAAATCATCAAATTCGAAATTTTCAGGGTCGCATGAAGTCATAAAGAAAACTGCCAATATAATTGGTACTGCAATTGTAATACGTCTGATTAATGTTTTCATATTCTTAAAGTTTAGAATTTATGTGTAAATATACAAAAGCAAAGTTAAAAATAACTGCAAATTTTGATAACTGCAAGCTATTCTCTGATAAGTGAAATGCAAATATAATGCCCGACCTTATTGTTGATATTTAATTTTAGATGAATTGTAAACACGACCTGTATCAAAAGATTTTGTCTCAATATATCTACTGTCTTTTAACGAAATTTTTGCATTATAGTTGCCTGAAGTATCCGGCAAGTTAATAAACCGGCAGTTTTGAATGCTGATAAGTGAATCTGATTTTAGCTCACTAAAATATGCTTCTCCGAAAAATTGCGAATTATTGAAGGTGGCTTTGTCGGAAAACTGACTTTGTCGGAACAAAAATTGTCCACGATAACTGTTGGATGTGAAAACAGATTTTTTAAAATAACTTGTTGCTGCGAAGTTAACATCCCCAACAAACATTGAGGAACTGAAAAGTAAGTTCTCATGAAATTCGGATTTAACGGCTGAGAGTTTTCCCAGAAAGCGTGTGCGCGAAAAATCGGTAAACCCATAAAACATACACAAATTGAAGTAGTTATGTTTATAGTTAAAGCTTGCGCCTTGGAAAGAAACGCTGTCTTGAAATGTAGCGTGTCGGAAAAGGACGGCACCGCTAAAATCCGCTTCGCTGAAATTAACTTTTGATTGGAAAGTGCAGTTTAAAAAGCTTAAGTTTTTACTGAATTGCAAAAAATGTCCGACTTGCTCATTTCTTTTATAGGCCGTCAATGCCCCTTGAAAAGTACAATTTGAAAAAAATACGGATGAATTGGAATAGTGTCGAATAATTTGAGGGGTTTGTATGGCTTGTTCTTCGGTCTCAGTAAATTTAATTTCTCCCACAATAACGGAATTTGCATAATAAACGTCTTCCCCTTTTTCTAATTTAGAATTAATAGCCGACGCTTGCACAATTGTTTGTCTTGTTTTGCTTGGCTTAAGAGAATTATTAGTCTCATCTTTTTCAGAACAAGCAACAAGGCTCAAAATAATGATTAGGATATATATAAGGTGGTTATTCATCGGGTATATTTTTTTGTTATCCGCATCAAAGATAATATATACATTAAAAAAAGAGAAAAGCGGAGAGCCTTTCTCTTTTACAAAACAAAATTAATCTAAAACCAAATTGTGTGTGTATTATCCTTTTTTCACTTTATTTGTACGCAACATTTTAAAAAAGGTTTCAATAAAAATGGAATTTCTTTAAATTAATTTCAAAAGTATAATTTTTTAAGATTTAAAATCTACTCATTGCTTCACTCATCAGTGTTATCAGCATTTTCAAACCAATGTGCAGAGATAAATACTTTACTAAAACAAAAGAGAAAAGCGGAGAGCCTTTCTCTTTTACAAAACAAAATTAACCTAAAACCAAATTGTGTGTGTGTATTATATTTTATTCAATTTATTTGTACGCAGTATTTTAAAAAAGGTTTCAATAAAAATGGAATTTCTTTAAATTAATTTCAAAAGTATAATTTTTTAAGATTTAAAATCTACTCATTGCTTCACTCATCAGTGTTATCAGCATTTTCAAACCAATGTGCAGAGATAAATACTTTACTAAAACAAAAAGAGCAGACTTCGTCTGTTTTAATATTATAAATGGTTGTACTCCTTTAATATAAAGGTTGCTGTATGATATTGCGATCTAATTGGGTGCAGGCATTATTTATAAAAAACCAAACAACTGGTAGACAAGTACAGAGTAATAGGTGTAAAATTGTTTCCAAATTTGTTTTGACAAGCATTCAGGTATTTGCAATTATACACAATGTCCATTTTTTTATATCAAAACAGACGAAGTCTGAAGAGACTACATTTTTTCATAACAATTAAATTTTACATTTTTTAAGAGGATAAATATACATAAAAAGTCTTTTGTATAATAAATTTTATACCTGTATGTACCAAAATGTGAAACGGAGAACTGCCTGAGCAATTCTCCGAAAGAAATTATATCTAATAAAACCTTTTTATGAAAAAACTTTATTTGTCATTATAGACTACGGACAAATTTTTAATATGTTTCAAAATTCATGCATTATTGTTGTGCTTTAAAACATACCCCTCATCGAGAATATTCAGCTATTCGTTTGAAATAGTGTTTTGAGTCACCCTTTTTTCCGTATCCGATTTCATCGCCGGCAATTTGAATTCTTGCTTCCATACAATTGGTACAATCATCAGCACTTTCATCAGTGCACGGTTTATTTTCGTATAGCTTGTAATTTGTACGATTGAGGGTAGGGGTAATGTTGGGCATAATTACATTCGCTCCGCACTTTATGGCTTTTTCTCTTCCGGCCGGGTCTATGGCTTGCAGTGCTGTGGCTGCAGCTATATTTATATCTTTCATGGTGATGCGAAGAAGTGCTGTCATTTTGAGACAAAGAAAAAATCGCTCATCAAGTGTCCACTGTGGTTTGGATTTTCCCATCGGAGTTTCTGAATGTTTTATAAACGGCCCCATACCAACCATATCAATATTAAAATTTTTGAAAAATATAAGGTCATCGGCCAATTGAGCATAGCTTTGTCCCGGAAGACCAATCATAACTCCGGTTCCGGTCTGGTAATTCATGCTTTGCAAGGTTCTCAGAGCATTTAAACGCTTGTCAAAGCTGTGTAAATCGTTGTTGGGGTGTATTTTATTGTACAGTGTTTGATCAGATGATTCAATTCTGAGCAAGTACCGTGAGGCATTATTCTCCTGCCATTCTTTGTATGTTTCCTTAGTCTGCTCACCCAATGAAAGCGTTATGCCGAGTTCGCTGTTCGTTTCTTTATTGATTTTTTTGAGAAGATTGGTGATTCGCTTCGTAAAGGCACTACTGCTAAGTTCTCCGCTTTGTAATACAATGGATCCGTATTTATTTTTATGGGCAAATTTTGCAGCCTCTACTATCTCTCGATCAAGTAAATTGTATCTTTCAACCGTCGTATTGTCCTTTCTTATTCCGCAATACAGACAATTTTTTCCGCATATATTTGAAAACTCTATCAGTCCTCTGAAATAGGTATATCTACCGACGTTTTCATGTTTTATTTTATTTGCTTTTTCAAATATTGCCTTTACCTCTTTACGGTTTGCTTTCAGTAAAACAATTAGTTCCTCCCGGCTGAATTGCTCTTTTTTGAGGATATTTTCAATGGTTTGTATTGTGTTCATTATTATATTTTTATAAAGAGAACTGGCTTTAGTTTAAAATGATGTTGTTTTTCCGGAGGTTGAGCATGTTGTTGGCAAAACAAGCCCACTCTTTAAGGAACAGATACAAAATAAATTATGATAGCGTAGGCAAAGTTATTTCGTATCCGTTCCTAAATATACGACTATTTCTCAACAATATCGTAAAGTAAAGATTAATTGAATTAAAAAACAATGACCTGTGTCATTTATTGACTCTTGCTGTGTAGCAAGAATTTGGCGACCAATTTTTTTTCGGTAATCAATTCATGAGTCAACTCCGAAAAGTCATTTAGTTTAAATAAAAATCGGACTCATCGGAATTATTGATTTTCAATGTTTTCCCTTTTAGGGGTTAAAGGTAAAAAACATTGAAAATCAATAATTTCGACTTTTTGGAATAGTTTCATTCATAAGCTCCGCAATTTGGGATTGAACTTTATCAGCAAGCTCATTGGCAGAGAGCTTTTCAATGTCTTGCGTTGAAATAGGATTACCAAAGTTCATCGTGAGCTTTGTGGGTCTCAAAAAAAAACTTTCACCGCCGCTGAGTTTCCACATGCCGTTAATGCCGATGGGGATAATTTCAGTTTCGGCCTTTTTTGCTATCATAAACGGCAACTTTTTAAACCGCTGCAACTTTCCGTTTTTGGTGCGATGTCCCTCGGGGAAAACAATAATTGATGTATTATTCTTCACCTTTTCGGCTGCCTGATTGTAACTTTGCAGTGATTTTCCGGGACTTGATCTGTTGATAGGGATTTGCCCGTAGGCTTTTATCAGGTGTCGGTAAACGGGCCATTGAAAGTGCGTATGAGCTTCAAGAGCATTTACAAATATCGGCAAATAAGCTCCCATCAGCGGGACATCTATCAGGCTCGTATGGTTGGCCATGAATATATAGCTTTTGTCTTTGCTTATTTTTGGTGTGTTGATTTTTTTGACTCTGACAAAGGCAAACACAAATACCAGTCTTAAAAGTCTTTTGTAAACCGGATGAACTTTTTTTGCCGGTACTATATTAAATACAATAATTCCGAGTATTGTAGCAAACAGAAATACACCACCACTTACCAACCAAATATACAGTGCCGGAAAAAATAATAAAAATCGCTTCATTATGCAGGAGATTTAATTGAGCAAAGTCTTCCTAACTCCCTTAACTCTTCACTCTTCCACCTTAACCCTTCACTCTTCACCCTTGATTTGCATTGAGTAAAGCTCCTCTTTTACTTTCTGAGCCCACTCCAAATGCGTTTTTTCATCGGTAAACTCTTTATAAGAAATTGGTTTACCAAAATGAACGGGTATGGTCGAGTTTTTTTTCTTAAACTGTTCGCCGATTATGAAGAACATTTCAAGGTTTGCTTTTATTTTAAAAAATTTTCTGACTTGTCCCAGTCGGTAGAAAAACTTTGAGTTATAGCTGTCTATAAATACCGGTACAACATCTCTTTCGTAGTGTACAGCATGCCTGATAAAACTTCTGTGCCACTTAGAGTCTTGCACTTTTCTGTTTATTTTACGGGCAACTAAACCGGCCGGAAATGTCATGATCTGAAAATTATCACTCGTCATTACCGCTTCAATTTTTATTGAGTCTTCATTATTGGTTTTCTCAAAAACGCCGACGGGTAATATCATTTCTTCCAAGTTGGATAACTCTGTCAATACCTTGTTGGCAATAACTCTGATATCCGGAAATTTTTCACTCATACCGTAAATTGTTGATGAAAAATCTAAGCCTCCAATCGGATGATTGGCCACAAAAATATATCTGCCGTTTGGATCTATATTTTCCAGTCCTTCAGTTTTAACTTTAACATTAAAAAACTCATGAGATTTCTTAATAAAATCTATGTTGAATGTTCCTTTGCTATAGTTTAACCACTTGTTAAGTCCCTTCTCCCTCAATACCTTACGTATAATTTTTATAACAAAGTTGGGTAAATTCCTTACCGTTTTATTTTGTTGACTGCGAATTATTTTTTCAAAATCTACCGACTCCAAAGACTTCCTTTTTAAAGACATATTCCTTTTTTATTTTATTAAATCGTCGGGCAAAGAAACTTATATTTTTTTGAAAAGACAAAAATTCCCTGAATTACAGAATTTAGGGTCTTTAAAATTGACTTTCCGCCGTTTTGTTAAAAATCAAGAAACCCATACCAAATGACAAATAAAAATCGTTGCTGTAATTTTGAAAGTAGTTATAACTAAGATAAACCGGACCAATTAATGTTCTGAAAACTAATGAAGCTTTGCCCATATAATACCGGTATTCAAGAGGATCTCCGTAAAGAGCAATTACATTTGTCTCTGTAGCCGAAGCTAAGATTTGCCGGTAGGGCTGATATATATATACTTCAGATCGAAGGGATAAAGCATCGGAAAGACGGAGAGAAAATTTGACTCCGCCGGCCGCAAAGTTGTGCGCTCTGTATTTATCTCCGAATAGAGTGCGTGCGTATGGGAACGGAACATATGCTTCGGCATGTGTAATACTTGATGTATAGTTGCTCTGAAAAGGAGTATTTGAAAGGTAAACTGACAGATCAACGCCAAGCGTCAACCGCTTATTCAATGCATAATAATCTTGAAATCTGCCGGCAAAAGAAAAATAGTCGTAGCCGGTTGAAAAAGATTCTCCGGTATAACTGGTGTTACCCGGCTTATATTTTTCAATGCCCTTGTAATACGAAACCTTGGTATCCACTTTACTCCCTTCATCAGCATAGTTCTTATAATTAAGCGTATTAAAATGATATCCGGCATATAGTTTTCCAAACTGCATAATTGTTTTATCGGCCTGATCTTGACTGGAAAAAATTATTTTTTGGTAATAAGAGTAGGTGTTTTTTGAAAAGGTGAGGCCTCCTTTCAAGTAGCCGTTATTAGAAAGTGGTTTTCCGTAGAAAATGTCTCCGAAAATTTGACTTTTAATTATATAGGGAGACTGCTCATCTTGGAAAAAAGAATTTGTTCTTCCGTTGGTATAATTAAAACGTGAAAAATTTAATGACGCCTCTGCAAAACCCGGCACTTTTGAAGGAAAATAAACCCGAGCTCCCATTTTTGCCGAATTGTAGAAATTACCAACATATATGTTTCCGTAGGCTTTATAGGCTCTCTGCCCAAGCATCAAATATTTTCCGCCGAAATATAGCTGATTCAGGTCAGTAAGAGAGAGGTTTCCGCCAATACCGGCCTTATATTTCTTTGCTCTTCCAGCATTCAATCTTAACAAGTAATGAGAGTTGCCGTCTTGTATAATTGCCTCAGGGTACAGACTCTCAATATGTTCAGATGCTATTAATTTAAAATAATGGTCTTTGAGTTGTTCAATGCCGATAAGTTTTTTTTTCATTGAAATTAAATTTTCAATATATTCAGTACGGGTTTTCTTCAGCCCTGTAACTTGAATTTCTGAAAATATTAAATCAGGATATTTTCTTCTGAAGGTTAAGCGTTTTTTGTTCCTTTCATATTGAGTTATTCGTCTGTCCACTTTTGTTTTAATCGAGTCCATCAGTGCAATGGTGGCGTCATAACCTTTTTGTTGAGTGAGAGGAGCAGATTTAAAATCCATCAATTTTACATTATCCAATTTTAAATCAATTAAAATACCGTTTTCCTTATCCAAAGAATAATCACTTCTTCCGGCGACCATATTTTCTATTTGACTGATGATGTCATCAAGTGCCGGTTTCTCATAATTTGATACAACTTTAACTCCGATAATGACATCCGGGTTAAAATCTTCCTTCATAATATTTTTTGGAAAATTATCATATATTCCTCCGTCAAATAAAACTTTTCCGTCAATTTTTATTGGCTTAAAATACAGCGGAAAAGTCATGGAACTGCGTACTGCCGACGGCAAATAGCCTGAATCAAAACTTACCGCCTTATGTTCATAAACATCTGATGCCAAACAGCGAAAGGGAACAAATAAACTGTCAAAATTATAATTTGCAGCTGCAGCCGGTGCTGCGAGAATTCTCATAAAGGCAAAATCCATTTGGTGCGGAGAAATAATATTTGTGGGCAAATAAGCCTTGGTTTGTACTGAATCTGCTTTAAACCAGACTGAAAGCATCTCGGCATCAGATTCACGCATATAGGAGTAGTAGTAAGCCGATTCTATTTTGCCCGAGGACCATTGCTTAAACCGCTCAGAACTAAAGATCATTTCTATTTCATCTGTAGTATAACCGGAAGCATAGAGCCCCCCTACCATTGCACCTATAGAGGACCCACTGATATAGTCTATCGGAATATTGTTTTCTTCCAAAGCTCGCAAAACTCCGATATGGGCCATGCCTTTAGCGCCTCCGCCGCTGAGTACTAACCCTACAGTCTGGGAGGCGGCTGTTATCCATGGGGCAGCAGAAAGTATGAAAAAAATAATAATAGCTTTTATAATAGTTTTATTTGTGTTGGAGTTCATATATTAGGTTCTTTTTTATATTTTTATCAAAATCAAAAATATAAATTATGCGTCATACATCTATTATTTTTATTGTTTTTTTACTTTTTTCAGTTTCAGCATTTTCTCAAACTGATAATGAAATCTACAAAAAGGCGATATCTCTGTTTAATGAAGCAAACCGGGCGGCTTCAAATCGAAATTTTTCTGTTGCCGAAGATTCATACAAAGAGGCGGCTTTGCTTTTTGATAAAGCCGGTTACCAGGGCAACGCTATTCAGTGCAAAATGTCGGAAGCCATGATATATATACAAGAAAATAAGTTCGGAGAGGCTGAATTGATACTTATGGAAACCCGGAGTAAAGCAAAAAAGGATTTTGGGACGGAAAATAATTTTTTAGTACGAATCAATTATTTTCTTGGCCAACTCAAATTTAGTACCGGTGAAGCAGATACGGCATTAACTCATTATGAAAGAGCTTTGGCATTACAGCAAAAATTTCCGAGTCCGGATCCTTTTTTGGAAGCTAAAATATATTCCGGGCTCGGAAACTCATATTTAGCCCTTGGTAAGTTCTCCAAATCACTGGAGTATCATAAAAAAGATCTTAATTACAGAATAAATAAAGGAGGTAACAAGGGTTCGGAACTGGTGATTGTTTATACAAATTTGGGAGTAGCAGCAAGAAGTATGGGGGATGCAAATACGGCACTGAATTATGTTGAAAAAGCTTTGCCGTATGCAAAAGAAGCAAGTCAAGCAAGCCCCTTAGATTTAGCCGGATTATACAGCCTTAAAGGAAGTATTTATTTTGACTTGGGACAATATAATCTTGCTTTGGATTTTATGAAAAAGGCTCTGGCCATGAGAGAGAAATATACGGGAGGAATTAATAAGGGCGTGGCCAATGAATACAATAATTTAGGCCAAGTTTTTAATGGATTCAATGATTACGATAAAGCCATCGTAGCTTACAGAAAAGCTTATGAAATCCAGAAGCAAATATTGGGGAAAAGCCATCCCGACATTGCATTAACTTGCAGTAACTTAGCTTCTATCTTGCGAAAACAAGGAAAAAGAGAGTCCGCTTTAAAGTATTATGAGGAAGCAATTTCGATTACGAAAGCGGCTTATGGGGAATTCCATCCGGATTTGGCTCCATACTATCATAATGTGGCCTTGCTTTATAAGGATAACAAAAACTATAAGAGAGAAATGTCCTATTATCTTAAAGCAAAAGATATATTGGAAAACACAGCCGGAGTTTCCGAACAAAGCCTGATACTGGTGTATATAAATATTGCTGAGCTTCAGCGTCGTCAGGGGGAATATTACGGCTCACTTCAAAATTATCAAAAGGCTTTAGATATAAATGTATCTGATTTTTCACCGGCAAGTGGGGAATTTTATAAAAACCCAAAGCTTAAAAACTATAAGGATTTAAATCATATGTTGTATGCCGTCAAGGGAAAAGCCATGTCTTTAACTGCCCTGTTTATGAGAGACAGTGTCTATGAATATGCCCGGTATTCTTACGATTCATACATGCTTTGTGATTCAATTATTAGCTTGAGCAGAAAGAAAGTACAAACAAAGCAAGATAAATTGATTTTTGGAAATAAGTCTAAAGAAGTATATCGGGATGGCTTATTGTCGGCTGCAACCATTGCCTATCTTCAGGATAAAGAAAAACAAAAACAGGAATATTTTAAACAAGCATTTTATTTTTCAGAAAAGAATAAGGCCGCCATACTTTCAGATGCTGTTAAAGCGGCAGAAGTCAAAGAATTTTCAGGCATCCCGGATAGTATTATGGCTCAAGAAAAACTGTATAAAGGTCAAATTTCAGATCTGGAAAACCTAATACTCAGAAAGTTTAACGACAGACAAACCAATGAATTAGAAAATAAATTGTTCGTCGTCAACAAAAAACTTCGAGATCTTAATACCTACATTGAAAATAAATATCCAAAATATTACCATGCAAAATACGAGCAAGAAGGCACAGGAGTTTCAAGCATACAGAAAGCACTAAAATCCGGCCAAGCCGTAAGAAGTTATTTTATGAGTGCCGGTGAAATCATCATCTTCACGCTCACGAAAGACAATATTTCTGTAAGCTCGGTCGTCATGCCCTCAGACTTTGACTATAAAATTAAGCAGTTGATAGGTTATATGACATCCGGCTTAAAATCTGAATTTCCTCTGTATCTTGAATCTTCATTTGAATTATACAAGTTATTGTTCTCCAAAAGTATAGATGAAGAAATTGATGAACTAATCATAATTCCCGACGGAATTCTCGGAGTTATTCCCTTTGAGGCGTTAATTACAGAAAAGTACTCCGGCGATATTTTAGATTTTGGGAACTATCCGTATTTGATAAAACAGTATAAAATAAACTATTTTTACTCGGCAGCATTATTTTTACGTTCCATTGATGGTGAACATAGTACCGGAAAAATCGATTCATGGCTGGGTATTGCCCCGGTTTTTTCTAATTTAAAAAGTAGAGAATTCAGCGGTTTTAAAGCCAGTGAGTTGCCCGGCACATTGACTGAAGTCGATGATATTTATAAGTCCATTGAAAATGCCGGAAAATTCGGCAAAAAATATATTAAAAATGCAATTACCGAGAAAAAATTTAAAGCCATTGATTTCTCAGTATTTGATGTTATTCATATTGCAACACACGGTTTGGTTAATACGGAACATCCGGAATTATCCGGTTTATTATTGTACCCTGAGCCCGGAGGAGAAGAAGATAATATTCTGTATTCCGGAGAAATTTATAACCTGGAATTAAAAGCAGATTTGGTCGTTCTCTCAGCCTGTGAAACCGGTTTAGGCAAAATTTCAAAAAGCGAAGGAATTATTGGATTGACTCGTTCCTTTTTATACGCCGGGACAAATAACGTTATTGTTTCTGTCTGGAAAGTAGAGGACCAATCGACGGCAGAGCTTATGAAATTTTTCTATAAATCGGCCATTGGCGGCAAAAATTGGTCTGAAGCACTGCATGATGCAAAATTAAGCTTGTTGAACAGAGGAGGGAAGTATGCACATCCTTACTTTTGGTCTCCATTTATCTTGATCGGAAGATAAAAGAATGAATTCTGAGAGTCTAAGGGTAATATATTTTTATGCCCAAAAATTAGGACGCAAACAATTTTACGGAATACTCTGAAATTATTTAGCTTTGTGCGGATCATTGTTGAAAAGATTTATAATGCTCAAAAAAAATTGATCAATCATGAAATCGAAAACTATGA
>JAYEIA010000101.1:0-12229 GCA_034659855.1 Bacteroidota bacterium | reverse complement strand
TCAAAAGACGAGGTTTTGGGCAAAAATTGGTTTGAAATATTTATTCCTGAAAAAGAAAAGAATAAAATAACAGAAATTTTCATAAAAACTTTAAAAAAAATGCAATCCAAAAGCATAAATGAAAATATAATTTTAACAAAAAACAAAGAAGAACGAATTATTGATTGGAGTAACAGTGTCGTAAGAAATTCTGATAATGAAATATATGGAGTACTGAGTATAGGAAAAGATATAACAGACCAAAAAAAGGCTGAAAAAGCATTGTTTGAAAACGAACTTAATTTCAGAAATATTTTTAATGAAAGTAATGACGGTATTATAATCACATCACTTAAAGGGAAAATTATTGACATAAATGACAGATTGTGTAAAATGCTGGAATATGAAAAAGAAGAATTATTGCATAAACAGGTATCAGTAGTAAGACCAAAAGAGTCAAGACTTAATCGTGATAAAATTATTGAAAGATTGAAAACCAAAGGTCGTTTTGTTTTTGAATCAGTAAATAAAGCAAAGTCAGGCGAAGAAATTCCTGTAGAAATAAGCAGTATTTTTATAGAATATTTCGGAGAAAAAGCAATATTATCTGCTACTCGTGATATAACAGAAAGAAAACAGGCAGAACAAAAACTGCTCACAGCTATAATTAAAACCGAAGAAAAAGAACGTCAAAGGGTAGCACAAGACTTGCATGACGGGCTGGGTCCGTTGATATCTACAATAAAACTATATGTTCAGTGGGCAATGAAACCGAATAAAAAAGCAGATAAAACAGACCTTTTAAAAAAAGCTGAAGAAAATATATCAGAAGCATATAAATCCTTGCGTGATATTTCAAATAATTTGAGCCCACATATATTGCAAAATTTCGGACTCATTTCAGCCCTCAATTCCTATGCCGACAGAGTGAAAGAAACCTCAGACATTGAAATAAATATTGATGCTAATTTTAGTAAAAGCTCAGCCAATATAGTAGATACAGTTATTTACAGAGTATTTACCGAGTCTGTTAATAATACAATAAAACATGCTGAAGCAACAAGAATAGATATTATTTTAAACAAAACAGAAGATATTATAAAAGCAGAATATTTTGATAATGGCACAGGATTTGATGTTGACTCTGTATTGAAGTCAAAAAAAGGACAAGGCTTATATAATACCCAAAACAGGCTTAAATCTATAGGCGGAAAACTTCAAATCAAAAGCAGAAAAGGAGAGGGTACTCTAATTGAGATTGAAATAGATTTGAGTAAATTGAAACAATTAAATTAACAACAGTTGTATATTTGGGAAAGTTTATTAAATTTTTGACCTTTGAGCGTGCTTGCACCTCAAAGCGTCTAAAATTGAGCCCATTAGCTAATTTGACACAATTTGTTATATTACTGATATTTAATTGTTTATAAAAATGTACTCAAAAACAAGTTGAATTATTGAAAATATAGCTGGCAATATTAAAAATAATCATAAATACTAAGATATGGAAAAACCAAAACTCATTATAGTTGACGATCATAAAATATTCAGAGAAGGAATAAAATCGGCAATAACCATAGAAGAAATTGCAGAAGTAGTGGGAGAAGCCAATAATGGAGAAGATTTTCTGACGCTCTTAGATGAAGGCTGTGAAGCAGAAATTGTTCTTATGGATATAGCAATGCCAAAAATGGACGGAGTTATTGCAACAATTGAAGGATTAAAAAAGCAACCGAATTTGAAATTTTTGGCCCTGACATCATTCGGCAGCGAAGAGTATTATTACAAAATGATTGATGCCGGAGTAAGCGGATTTATTCTTAAAGATACCGGAATTGATGAACTACAAACAGCTATAAATGCAGTAATGAACGGAGAATCATATTTCTCCAATGAATTGCTTCGACGTATTATTGCAAACATAGGAAAAGAAACAAAAAACGATAATTCACAATTGCTTACAGAACGAGAATCAGAAGTGTTGTTTCAAATATGCAACGGGCTTACTAATAAAGAAATAGCCGAAGAGCTTAATATTAGTCCCGATACAGTAAAAGGACACAGAAGCAATATACTGTCAAAAACAGAATGCAAGAATACTGCAAGTTTAGTTGTGTATGCTATTAAAAATAAGCTTATTGAATTGTAAATTATTAGTCTGAGGAATTGAACTCTAATCATAACAAAGGCTTCGCTCTATGCGAAGCCTTTGGTGTTCCCACACGGTGCTGACAGCTGTCGGTTTAGAAAATACCTTGCCTGATAAACAACCTAAAAGGGTTATGCCGAATACTACTATATGACCCCCAAAAACAACCCTTTTGTAAAATAAATCCATTATTTAAGGTCTGAAATTTCTGAAATTTAAGATGTAATTTTGTAAATATAATAAAAATAATATGGACATTATACTTACAGATGATAGTATAGAATTCAGAAAAACAGCCAAAGAATTTCTTGAAGAAGAACTCTCGGTAAATATTATTAATGAAGCAAGTGATGGCAGCGAGCTTTTAAATTTAAAAAATATTTATGAAGCAGATATTCTTTTGCTTGATTTACAAATGCCGAAATTAGGCGGTATTCATGCAGCTCAGAAAATTATTTGGGAAAATCCTACCGTAAAAATTATTGCAATAACCATGTATAGTGAGCAAGCATATTTAAAAGAATTAATTCTTGCAGGTTTTAAAGGCTGCATATTCAAATCTGATTTTTTTGAAAAAATTGAAACAGCTCTTGAAACAGTATATAAAGGAAAGTTATATTTTCCGAAACACATAAACCTAAAATGAGCGATTATGAACTTCGATAA
Source organism: Bacteroidota bacterium (assembly GCA_034659855.1). GTDB lineage: Bacteria > Bacteroidota > Bacteroidia > Bacteroidales > JAADGE01 > JAYEIA01. The sequence continues at coordinate 9,435 of JAYEIA010000101.1, read as the reverse complement.
GCACCAGTCTTTTAAGCCAAAAGACATTATAAAAAAATATCATGCACCAATTTACTGCACTCAATTTTTTTGTAACACTTTTGTTCTCAGAATATTGGCATTTTTCTTTATTCATAATCGCTCAATTTAGGTTAGAATTTTATAACTAATGGAAAAAACAATTCTCGTAGTCGAAGATTTTGAAACATCAGCATTTGTGTTGAAGACAACACTTGAAGGACAAGGATTTAATATTATTGTTGCTGAGGACGGGTTTAAGGCACTCGATGAACTTAACGGGCAAAATATTGATTTGCTTATAAGTGATTACCATATGCCAAAAATGAACGGCATAGAATTGATAGAAATAATTAAAAAGAGAAAAAATTATCAGAAAATGCCGATTTTTATTTTATCAACGGATTCAAGTTTTGAACTGAAAAATAAAGCAAAAAAAATAGGAGTAACCGCATGGATAAAAAAGCCCTTTAAGTTTGAGCAATTAACTCGATTAATAAATAGGGTTATTTATGACTCTAATTAGAATTTGTTTATACTCTTACTATCAATAATTTGCTTAGCTTTTGTAGTTGCTTGACGCATAGTGCTTTGTAGAGTAAATATAAACAAGTTAAAGTATTGATTATATAATTAAATTTTTAACCCGGTTACAGTAATAAATATTAACTCAAGATATTAAAAAATGGATATAAATGATTTTAAAGATAAATTTATAGAAGAAGCTTCAGGTCTGTTGAATAATCTTGAAAAAGATATTTTGACACTTGAAAAAGACCCGGAAAACATAAAATTGATTGAAGAAGTATTTCGAGTAATGCACACACTCAAAGGTGTCAGTAGTATGTACGGGTTCGACAATGTAGGAGAACTTACTCACAATTTAGAGAATATTTTTGATCTTATTCGTGCCGGCGATATTAAAGTTTCTACTGAAATACTGGATATTACTCTATTATCCTGCGACCATATAAATGCACTTTTATTAGATCCTGACTTCTCGGACAGAAAGAATAAAAGAAACCATAAAAAAATGGAATTGCGAATTGCCGACATCCTCAAAACAGCAGGTAAGAAAGTTAAAAAAACTGTTTCTCAAAAAGATGAAGAGAACAAACAAACAGCAACATTCAATATTTTATTTTATCCGGACGACAGCATTCTTACCAGAAACATAAACCTTGTTTCTTTGTTTAAAGAGCTATTCTCTTTAGGAGACTATAAAATAGTTCACCCAAAATTTACTGAAGAACAAGAACATTGGAGCATTTTTCTGGTAACAGACAAAAAATTTGGAGATATTGCAGAATCACTTTTCTTTATTCTGGATGATTGCAAAATAATTAAAATTGCAGATTTTGATATTTTTAATAAGTCAGAACTGGAAAAACATGAACAAAGATCGTCTTCTCAGAGTTTATCAGATATTGCCGAGGACGGGATTGTTGACGAAACACCGACTTCTGATATTAAAATAAAAAAGCAAAATCTAAACCGAATAGCTGTTGATTCAGAAAAGCTTGACCAATTAATGTTCTTAGTAAGTGAATTGATTACTACCAATTCGCAATTACGCCTAAAAACAAACACAAAAAATTATGACCCTATAAAACCCTATCTCGACAAACTAAACAACCTGTCTAATTCTTTCAGAAACAATGCTATAGAAATCCGTTTAGTGCCAATTGAAGACTTAGCAATAAAATTTCAACGTCTTGTTCGTGATTTATCTAAGTCTCTGAACAAAGAAGTTGAATTTATTACACAAGGAGCAAACACCGAATTGGACAAGAATACTATAGATATGCTCAGCGAACCGCTTATGCATATTATTCGTAACTGTATTGACCACGGAATACAATCGCCCGATGCCAGAAAAGCCAACGGAAAACAACCGAAAGGTATTATTAAATTGGTGGCTTTCCACTCCGGCAACAATGTATTTATTCAAATACAAGATGACGGAATGGGGATAAATACCGACAAAGTAAAGGAAAAAGCAATTGAAAAAGGCTTTATTAAAAAGAATACTGAATTAAGCAAAAAAGAAATTCTGGACTTAATTTTTAAGCCCGGATTTTCAACAGCCCAAAGCCTGACAGAAGTTTCCGGGCGAGGAGTGGGTCTCGATGTGGTAAAACAAAGTATTGTTGACCTCAGAGGAGAAATTGAAGTTACAACAGAAAAAGGATTGGGAACTTCCTTTACTCTAAAACTCCAACAATCCTTAGCTATTATGGATACCATGTTATTCTCTATGGAAGAAACGGCTTTTTTGGTGCCGATGGAGGATATTGAATTATGTACATCCTATGATGCTGACTTTATTAAAAAACACAGTCGCACAAATTTACTCCCCTACAAAAAAGAAAAAATTCCGTTTGTAAACCTAAGAAAAGAGTTTAATACCAAGACTAAGACACCAAACAGACAAGAAACGATTATTATTCGCAAAAACGAGAAATTGTTTGCAATAATAGCCGACAGAATTTTGGGTAAACACCAAGCAGTACTGAAAAATATAGCCAAGGAGTATGAAGAGTTAGATTACTTGTCCGGAGCAAGTGTTTTGGCCGACGGCAATATCGCTTTATTGTTTGATAACGGGCTTTTATATGAACGAGCCAAAGGACTGGTGAAACAATAGAATATAAAAAATCTTAAAAATAAATCATGAGATTTCAACTAAAAACAATAGGAAGTAAAATTACATTACCGACAATTATTATGACAATTATTGTTTTTGCTGTAATTATTTTGTACAACAACAATATTTTCAAACAATACGAAAAACAAGATGAAAATGAAAAAATAGACAGTAAAATTAAAATGATAAACAAAAACTTGCAAAGAACAGAGAAAAAAGCCTTGTTAATATCCTCGGTCTGTTCTGAAATGGAGATTGTGAAAAAAGCATATCAAAAATACTACAAAACTGACAGCTTGCAAGCAAGTTCAATTCTTATAGAAGAAGAGTTTGTGGGAATAAACAGTTCAATAAAACAAAACGTAGGAACACAGGCAAAAATACACTTTCACCTGCCTCCGGCACGATCATTTATTAGGTGCTGGTCACAAAAAAGAGGCGACGATATTTCAGCATTCAGAAATACGGTATTGGATATTTCTAAAAATCACAAACCAATATCAGGTATTGAAACAGGCAGAGGCGGGTTTGTAATCAGAGGTTTAGCTCCTATTATTGATGATAGTAATAAATACTTAGGCTCTGTAGAAATGCTTGTGCCCATAGATGAAATTACTAATAATGCAAAATTTTCGGAACATGAAGAGTTTGCAATCTTTATGAATACCGATCTTTTAAGTATTGCTACAGGATTTTTAGAAACTTCATCCGGCAATATAAAAGAAAACAAAGCTACAATAGGAGATTATATTTTGGTTCAACAAACTTCCGAAAACTTTGAATTAGAAAACCTTTCTTCTCAAGATCTTAACACGGGCAGCAATTCTACTCATAAATTTATAAAAGGCAATATGGCTTATGCTGTATTTCCTATAAAAAACTATTCAGGAAAAACAGAGGGCGTGGGTGTAATACAGCTCAATCAAGAGGATATAATAAATTCAATAAGCAAGGCACAAAGCATCAACATAATTATTGGAATACTTTCAATAGTGGCAATAATTATTATGATTAGCCTAATATCAAAACAATACATAAGCAAACCAATAAAACAATTAGTATTTGCAATGGGGAGAATATCCGATAAGGAAATTAATTTCAGAATGGGGGAAGGCAAAAATGACGAGGTTGGTGAATTATTCTCTTCTGTAAATAAAATAATTGAGAATTTTCAAGAAATCATACAATATATTGATAAAGCCGCCGACAATGTTTTGCAGGAAGGCAAGACAATAAAAGACGTATCATTCAATTTGTCTGAGCAGTCCAACGAGCAGTCAGCTACCACTGAAGAAGTAGCAGCCTCATCCGAGCAAATTTTCAACTCAATAAGTACCAATAGTGAGAATGCAAAAAATACTCATGATATATCCTCAAAATCTGCCAAGGAACTGGAATTAGGCAGTAAGTCATTCTTACAAGCCGTAGATATGATGTCTGAAATAAGCGAAAAAATTTCTATTATTTCAGAAATTACTTTTCAAACACATATTTTATCGCTGAATGCAGGAGTAGAAGCCGCAAGAGCCGGAGAAGAAGGTGCCGGGTTTGCTGTGGTTGCCAAAGAAATAAAAGTACTTGCTGACAGAAGCAGAAAAGCATCTAAGGATATTATTAACTTGTCCAAAAATGGCATGGCAATTTCGCAAAAAGCAGGAATAAAATTAAAGGAAGTAATTCCGGAAGTTGTAAAAAGTGCAAGATTAGTACAAGACATAGTAAGTGTAAGTCTTGAACAAGAAACCGGTGTAAAGTCTATAAGCCAATCAATGCAGCAATTGGCAAACGCAACCAACAACAGCACAAATCAATCAGAAACTATGGCAAAAGCTGCTAACAAATTAACTGATGACGCTCAGAATCTGAAAAATATAATATCTGTCTTTAAACTAAACGAATAAAAACGACAGATAATGTTGCTAATAATGTATAAGACGGTCTTGATGCCGGAAACAGCACACAAACTTTTATTATTATTTTTTAATTTATAAAACATAAAAAACACAATCATGACAAAGACAAAAAAGAAGAAAAAATCAATTCGTGCACACATAGTGTTTGAGATGTTTAAAGAAAGCTTTGCTATTAATGTAAAAAGCTTATTGAACATACTGGAAATGCAAAAAATAACTAAAATACCGGAGGCACCACCTTATATGAAGGGGGTTATCAATTTAAGGGGAGAGGTGCTTCCGGTTGTCGACAGCCATGTGAAATTCGGAAACCCGCCAATGAAAATTACATCAGAGACTTGTATTCTGGTTCTTGATATTGTTCTGAAAGAAGGTGAAAAAACAAAACTCGGACTCATGGTAGATGCAGTAGAAGAGGTAAGAGAAATAAAACAGGATGCAAAATTACCGCCGCCGGGCATTGGCGAATCTTATCAATCGAAATACATTACCGGTATGGTTCAAAAGTCTGATGAAGATTTTATTATGATTTTGGATATCGACAAGTTGCTTTCCGAAAATGAAATTATTGAACTCAAAAAAACAAAAGGAAAAAGTGTTGCTAAAGAAAAAGAAAAAGAGCTCCCTAAAAAAGAAAAAAATAATAATATTAAAGACAAAAAGGAGCTAAGTGAAAATAAAGATACCACTAAAACTTAAAAAAGAAAATTGATAACAAATGAAATATCAAACTTAATAAAATAAACAGATTAATTAATTTAAAAAATAGAACCCATGAAATTTAAAAATTTAAAATTAAGCGGAAAATTAGCCATAGGATTTGGCTTGCTAATCGTAATATCTATAGTAATAAGTGGAATAGCAATAGTTAATTTTAATACAATTGGAGCAGAATCCGAAGTACTGGCAAATGAATACGTTCCGGAAGTTAAAGTGGCTACCGATTTAAGAGGTGGAGCAAACCGTGTTATGTACGAAATGCGCGGATATGGTTTTACCGAAGAAAAAGAATTTTATAATAATGCTCAAGAAGAAATTGTTGCCATTAGAAAAGCGATTTCCCATGGAAAAGACGTTAGCAATAATACAACAAGATTGGTGAAGTTGGCTGGTGAATTAAAAACTGTAGAAGATGCAACTGATAAATATGTTAAGTTAACAGAGCAAACCGTAAAGCTTAATGAGGGTTTAAAAGAAGATAGAGCAACAATGGATAAAAATGCCGGATTATACATTAGTAATTGTAATATTTATCTTGCCGGACAGAACAAGTCTATGCTTAATGAAATAAATGCAGGACAGACAAATGAAGAAAGGTTAAAAAAAATAACATTTATTAATAATATTATTGATATTACTAATGCTGTGCGTGTTGAAAACTTTAAATCTCAAGCAAAAAGAGATCCTAAAATATTTGAAAATGCTCTTGCAAAATTCCCTGAAGTTTATTCATTATTAGCTCAAATAAGAACATACACTAAACGAAAGTCGAATTTAAACCTTCTTGATAATATTGAAGATGCGGCAATTAATTACGAAAATGCAATGAAAGATTTTATTAAAGATTGGAAAAAAAGAGAAGAACTTGGAGACCAAAGATCCAAAGCAGGTAAGACACTTATCGCTTCTTGCATTGTAATTGCTGATGCAGGACTTACAGGAACTCAGGAAATAGCTGATGAATCTGTTGTGCTGGTAAAAACATCAAGTAGAATAATGCTTATTGGATCATTAACAGCACTATTAATTGGTATTTTATTAGCTGTAATTATAACTAAAATAATCTCTGTTCCGATTATAAAAGGAGTGGACTTTGCAACACAAATTTCTAAAGGCAACCTAAATGCTACAATTGATGTAGATCAAAAAGATGAAACCGGGCAATTGGTAAAGTCATTGCAAAATATGGCAGGCCGCCTGAAAGAAATTATTACTTCCGTAGCTTCAAGTTCAATTTATATTGCCGATTCCAGTGAACAATTGAGCTCGTCATCTCAGCAAATGGCACAATCTTCCAATGAACAAGCTGCATCTACAGAGGAAGTATCAGCTACAATGGAACAAATGCAAGCTAACATCCAACAAAATACTGACAATGCTACAGAAACTGAAAAAATATCGTCAAAAGCGGCCTCTGATATAGAGCAGGGCGGAAAAGCAGTAATGGAAACTGTAAAAGCCATGAAGAATATTGCGGAAAAAATTTCAATAATAAGTGAAATTGCTTTCCAAACCAACATTTTGGCATTGAATGCCGCGGTTGAAGCAGCCAGAGCAGGCGAAGAAGGCGAAGGGTTTGCCGTGGTTGCAGAAGAGGTAAGAAGCCTTGCAGAACGAAGCAGAGATGCTGCAGAAGAAATTGACAAAATCTCGGCAAACAGTGTTTCAGTAGCTGAAAACTCAGGAAATATGCTTAGTGCAATTGTCCCTGACATTAAAAAAACATCGATACTTGTTAAGGAAATTGCCAATGCAAGCATTGAGCAAAACTCCAGTGTAGCTCAGGTAACAAGTTCCGTTGAACAACTCAACAAGGTTTCTCAGCGTACATCTGCCATATCAGAAGAAGAAGCATCAAGTGCAGAAGAACTTTCAACACAAGCCGACCAGCTAAAACAAGCAATTAGTTTCTTTAAAATTAAAGAACTGGAAATAACTCAAAACCTTAATATAAAACACAATAATAATACAGCACAAGAATACTCACAAACTCAAAAATATGAAACAGGGTCAAATATTGATTTAGACTTGGATGATGAATCTGATAGTGATTTTAAAAAATATTAGTATTAAAGATATTACTATCAAATACTTCACGGTACAACTTTAGGGTTGTACCGTGTTGTTTAAAACCCAATATTAAAGTTTAACAGACCAAAATAAGCCTCAAGATTTCTGTAATTTTTTATCCTATTTGTAGCAAATCAAGGCTTATGAATAAAAAAATGCAAACAACATTTTAAACGGCAAAATTTATAATACTTTTAAATTTGAATTGCAAACTGCATCCTATAATTGATACAAAGCCGGGATACGAGCAATAAGACAGAGTTCGGAAACCAATAAAATCTATCATTGGAGATAAATCTTGCGAAGAAACTTGTCAATTTCCGATTAATAGCCAACAAAGCACAGTGTATTCATTCGGATTCTATTTTTTTATTCACTCTATATAATAAATTAAAAAAGAACGACGAAACAAGACAAGTCAAAGTGTCGCTTAATTATACATTTACAAAAATATTCGAATCATGCGCATAAATGCTCTATTATAATAATCCTAAAGATCTATTTTATAAATCTGTAAACAATAAGGTCGCATTTGCCGGTTGAATATAGTGTCGTATCAAGTATGAGATGTTACATAAGTTGCCGTTATTTTTTGCTTTTTGGGAAATAAAAAAAAGAGTTAAGTTTAAAAAAAAACTTAACTCTTTTGTGATTCCGGAAGGATTCGAACCTTCGACCTACGGCTTAGAAGGCCGTTGCTCTATCCAGCTGAGCTACGGAACCGAATTTGAGAATGCAAATGTAATAGTTTTTTTCAAAAAACCAATCTTATTTTAAAAAATTAGCCGAAGCATTTAAAACCGAAAACTGACTTAAACCAATTCCGTCAAAAACCATAAGCCAATTCAAATTTTTATCCCATGCTTTAATCATTACTTTTGTAAAAAATTTCTTAAATGAGTAAAGCAATCCGTGTTTCCGACTTTTTATCGCTTCAACACAAATACCCTGTAATTGATGTTCGTTCTCCTGCAGAATTTGAAAAAGCTCATATTCCCGGTGCATTCAATATCCCCATTTTCAACAATGATGAAAGAGCGGAAGTAGGAAAACGCTACAAAGATAACGGCAAAGAAGAAGCGGTTTTGCTCGGATTGGATATTGTAGGGCCGAAAATGAAAGCCTTTGTTTTACAAGCCAAAAAGCTGGCTGCAAATAACAAAGTTCTCATGCATTGTTGGCGAGGCGGCATGCGCAGTGCTGCCATGGCTTGGCTTTTTGAAACGGCCGGTCTATCAGCAACTACGCTTGAGGGCGGCTATAAGGCTTACCGAAATTATATTCATAAGGAACTGGCCCAAAAAGCTAAAATGATAATACTAAGCGGCAGCACAGGCAGCGGAAAAACAGATATACTTCTGGCTCTCAAAGCTAAAGGGCATCAAGTTATTGATCTTGAAGGCTTGGCACATCACAAAGGGTCAGCTTTTGGCTCAATAGGAGAAAAAGACCAACTTCAAAACGAACAGTTTGAAAATAACCTGCATCTGGAATGGAGCAAAATTGATAAATCAAAACCTGTTTGGATAGAAGATGAAGGAGCAAATATCGGTAGAAATTATATTCCGAGAGATTTTTTTCTCAATATGCGACAGGCTCCCATTATCAAAATAAATTTATCCAAAAAAGTGCGTATCGAAAGACTTGTAAAGGAATACACGCATGTGGATAAGGCCATTTTAATAAAATATCTTGATAAAATAAAAAAACGGCTGGGGCCGGCGGAGACCAAGGCGGCAATCCAGTCCGTAAACGATAATAACTACAGAGTTGCTGTAAATAATTCGTTAACTTACTACGACAAGGCTTATGCTCATGGTCTTACAAAAAGAACAGCGCCGGATATCTATGAATTAGATATTGAAAAAGACATACCGGAAGACAACGCAGACCACATTATAGATTATTTTAAAACATTAAATTTATACAATGATTAATATTCCTAAACTCACGCAATTTAGCCCCGGAGCCGGTTGCGGATGTAAAATATCGCCCAAAGATTTGGCTCAAATATTAGATTCTCAAATTTCATATGCCGACGACCCCAACTTGCTGGTCGGAAATTCAAACAAGGATGATGCAGCCGTG
>JAYEIA010000100.1:0-2464 GCA_034659855.1 Bacteroidota bacterium | reverse complement strand
CTCCCAGTCGCCTTCTCTCAAAGTCTCTCCCTCACCCAGTCGCCTTTTCACAAAGTCGCCCCGTCTCAAAATCACCTCTTTTACCTTTTACCTTTTACCTTTTACCTTTTCTCTTTTACCTTTTACCTTTTACCTTTCCCGCTTTCCATCTTCCGTCCTCATTCTTGCTTTATATATTGCCTACCAATTCCCCCGGTGAAATATGTTCCCTTCAGTCACATTTCACAGGGTAAACTATTAATACCTACTAATGCCAACCAATACCAACCAATGCCAATTCCATCTCCAAGTCGCCTTTTTACAAAGTCGCCCCGTCTCAAACTCACCCAGTCGCATCTTCTCCAGGTCTCCCCCTCACAAACTCGCCTTCTCGCAACTCACAATTTTACAGATAAAGACACTACACGTCTCAGACAGATATTGTCTTATATAATAACTAACTATCATAACAATTCTTCCATATTCATATTTAAAATATCTTTACAAATAAAATATTTCAACATCGGATCAATTAAATGATAGGATTTTTTTCTCTTTTCAATAATTCCTTTAGTTTTTAACTTACGAATAGCTCGCGATACATTTATAGCATTATTATCTAATGATCTATATATCGATTTGTCGCCTTTTGCAATAGATATTAACACCTTTGTTTGTTCTTTACTAATAGACAATTCTTCCCATAATTTTTCAATATAATTTATTTCGCTCCAGAATGCATCTTCAATTGCTTCATTTACAATTTTAACATTTATTTTACTCTCTTCTTTAATATTTATCAAATAGTCCAGTTGTTTACATACAAGTTGTGTATAATATGGATGCCCTTTTGTAAATTGCATTATACGATCTAAACTATCTGAATTTATTTTTATTCCTATTTTTGAAAATTCTTTTTTAATATAATCCTTAAAAATTTCCGTTGAGATTTCTTTTATTGGCATTATTCGAGCAAAGCGATAAAACGGCGAATTGGATTCAATAAATATTCTATTCATTACTGATTCTTGACTACCGGAAAAAATATAAGCTGAATGTTGTTGTAATTGAATTTTTGAACGAAATAATTTAACAATCTCCTTACCATTAAGTTTTTCTATATCTCCGAATTCATCAAATCCACAAACAATATCATTTTTATATTTAATCGCAAATTGTTCAATAAAATCAATGCTACTTGTTAAAAGTAATTGCTCATTTTGATCTCTTTCGGCAAAATTTAGAATAAATTCGAAATCTTCAATTATCTGTTTAAATTCAACTTGTCTCATCATCGAACTTATATGCTTTCGAAAAGTGGAAAATGCTTTATTCAATTTTTTATTAGACAAAACCGATTCGGTTATCTGCTCTGATAATATTCTTTTTGTCGGTGTTGTAAAAATATCTGTATAAACTGTAAAAATACCTTGTTCTTTTAAACGATTTAATACCTCGAGAACAATTGATGTCTTACCAAATCTTCTCGGTCCCATTAAAACAACACTTTGACCGGAAGTTAATAAACCAATAATGTCTTTTACCATTTTCTCTCGTCCAATGAGATTCTTACCTAACACCGGACGACCTACTTGAAATAAATTTTTCATATAATTTTTATATCTTTAGTGAATATCAAATTTTGAATTTTTTAATTTTTGAGGTTGAGGTCGGAAGTTTTCTTCTTTTCTCAGCCTTAACCTTAGTCTTAACCTTAATACCAATTCCATCTCCAAGTCTCAAAGTCTCTCCCTCACAAAGTCGCCTCTTCTCCCAGTCGCCCCGTCTCCCAGTCGCATCTTCTCCAGGTCTCTCCCTCACGAACTCACATCTCACATCGCGCAGCTCCGCCCCTTCACTCCCATTATAAAATGAGGATGTGATTAAAGTTTAATGAATTAATCCTTAAATAACAAACAGAAAACAATTTTATAATTTTCCCCGCAACTCGCAATTTTTGAAGTTTTTGTTGAGATTGAGATTTAGGTTAAGGTTGAGACTGAGGCCGAGGTTGAGGTTGGAAGTCTCCTTCTTTTCTCAGCCTTAACCTTAGTCTTAACCTTAATACCAATTCCATCTCCAAGTCGCCTTTTCACAAAGTCACCCAATCTCAAACTCTCTCCCTCACAAAGTCGCTTCTTCTCCGCCTTCCATCTTCCGTCCTCATCTCTGCCCTGTTGAAATATACTCATACTTCGCATTTCACAAGGTAAACTTTCTGCTTTAATATTTCTGCTTTTTGCTTTATACTATTCCTATCAATACCAACTAATGCCAACCAATGCCTACCAATGCCTACCAATGCCTACTAATGCCCATTAATACCAATTTCCTCCAAGTCGCTCAGTCTCCCAGTCGCCTCTTCACAAAGTCACCCCCTCACAAAATCGCCTTTTTACAAAGTCGCCCCGTCTCAAACTCACCCAGTCGCATCTTCTCCAGGTCTCCCCCTCACAAACTCGCCTTCTCGCAACTCACAATTTTA
>JAYEIA010000099.1:0-12358 GCA_034659855.1 Bacteroidota bacterium | reverse complement strand
TTAAGTTTTTTGAATGCTGTATATCAAACCATTCAAACGTTACCTAAAATGATTTACTTCGCAAGGTTTGAAATAGGAAGTACAGCAATTATTACCACCCTGTACCTAATTCAGCACTCCGGGGCACTGCAACTTAAAAAACATAAAAAAAATCTGGAAATTATTGTTTCACAAAGAACAAAAAGCCTGGCCTCAGCCAACGAAGAGCTACAATCAACAATTGAAGAGTTAAACCGCAAGAACAAAAAACTTACAGAAACGTTTGATCATCTCAAAAAAACTCAAGTCAAGCTGATTGAGAAAGAAAAAATGGCGAGTTTGGGAATATTAACCTCAGGGGTAGCTCACGAAATCAATAATCCGCTAAACTACATTATTGGTGCATGCTATGGACTCCAAGAACATTTTGAATCAACCAAAACCGGTACAGAATCTACAAACACATTTTTATCTGCACTGGAAACCGGTGTTAACAGGGCGAGTGAAATAGTAAAAAGTTTGAGCCAATTCAGCAGAGACAAGGAAGACTATGACGAGGAATGTAATATTCATTCAATTATAGACAATTCTGTAATAATGCTCAATAACAAATTAAAATATAAAGCTGAAATTATTAAAAATTATACCGATTCCAATTGTGTAATCAAAGGAAATGTAGGGAAACTACATCAAGTTTTTATCAATATTATCAACAACGCTTGCCAGGCAATAGAAAAAAAAGGCCATATTACAATTTCAACGAAATTAAAAAATGATCTGTTTATTGTAAAAATTGCCGATGGAGGTGCCGGTATTCCGGAAGAAATAATTGATAAAATCAAAGATCCATTCTACACCACAAAAGAGGCCGGAGAAGGAACAGGTTTAGGTCTGTCAATTTCAGATTCAATAATCAAAAACCATGGAGGAATACTCCACATAACATCAGAACAAAATAAAGGCACGGAAATAACAATAAAACTTCCATATACTAACGAATAATTATGCCAATTGAAAAACATATATTATATGTAGATGATGAGCCGATTAATCTGGAATTGTTTAAATTAAATTTCAGAAAACATTTTAACATACACACGGCAGCCTCAGGTACTGACGGCTTAAGGATATTGGGGCAAAATAAGAACATCTATGTTATAGTCAGCGACATGAAAATGCCCGAAATGAACGGCATCGAATTTATTAAAAAGGCAAAAACTAAATTTCCGGGAAAAAAATTCTTTATACTCACCGGTTTTGAAATAACCCAAGAAATTCAAGACGCTATAAATTCAAATTTAATTGTTAAATATTTGAGAAAACCTTTTAAACACGACGATATTCTTGAAATTATTCAAAATACATTTAAAAGCATCGAATAAAGCTGAATATTCTCTCACCGAAATTGGAAAATAGATTCAAATAAAATAACTCATGATTCATCAAAAAGAAATTCAATTAAAAGCACGCCCCCGAGGATATCATCTCATAGATAATGAATTGAATGAATATCTGACCAATTTGCCGGACAAAGGCATTGTGCATTTATTTATCAAACATACCTCGGCCGGTTTGATGTTGAATGAAAATGCCGATCCGTCGGTACGCCATGATTTTAAAGAAATAATGAATCGACTGATTCCGGAAAATGAACCCTATTATACCCATACAGCAGAAGGCAGTGATGACATGCCCTCGCACGTAAAGTCAGGGTTAATCGGGGCCGACCTTTCCATTCCTGTACGCAATGGGCAACTTAGTCTCGGTACCTGGCAAGGCATCTATTTATGTGAATTCAGAAATCAGGGAGGCCCGCGAAAAATTTTATTAACGGTCTATTCATAAAAAGTTAACATTTTTTCTTGAAACAAAAAATAATTTTCCGTAACTTAGTTTAAATTTAATTTTATGCATGGTTTTTGTAAATAATAAATAAACCTTTTGATATGGCAAAACTAAACGATATTATTTTAATTCCAACCGACTTCTCCGAAGTTTGTGACAATGCCGTTGAACATGCAGTTCAGTTGGCCAAAAGTCTGAGTTACAGAGTATTTTTGTTGCATGTTATAAACAAGGATACCAACAAATACCTCAAAGCGGAAGAACTAAACCGAGAGTCAATCTCTGAAAAGCTTGAAAGTATAAGTAAAAAATACGAAAAAAAGCATGACACTCCGGTTGAATACCTGATAAAAGGTGGTAATCTTTTTGAAAAAATTGCCGATGTATCTGAGAAGCTATCCCCCAGACTGATAATTTTAGGTACTCACGGAAAGATGGGATTCCAAAAAATTACCGGTAGTTATGTTCTGAAAATTGTAACCACAACCGGTGTTCCGACAATAATTGTTCAGAAACGCTCGTTTGAGGGAGGTTATGGAGACATCGTATTTCCGATTACTTCTCAGACCCAAGATCGTCAAAAACTTAACTGGGCCATACAAATTGCACAAACATTCGAGTCTACTGTTCACTTACTTCCAAAGTTTGAGGCCGAAAAGTTTTATAAGAATAAAATTATGACGGTTACCAAACAAATCAAGTCTTTGCTTAATGAATACAACATAAAGTATGTTGATAAAGTATCGGAACCGGGTGCCGGTAATTTTGCAAAACAGGTTATTGACTATGCGGTGGAAAATGAAGCTGAACTAATTATGACCTTGGTAAATAAGGATAAAAGTTTCTTTTTCAGCTCTTGGGATGAGCAAATCATATACAACTCATCTCAAATTCCGGTTATTTGCATCAATCCGATATCTACTAAAAAAACATCTTGGAGATAATCAACGGATGTATTTTTTGTCGGAACAAATCACTTCATACATGGATTGTTCTTGTAGATACTTTTGTGCCATATCTCGAATATCTCCGGGGCTGATATTTTTTAAGGTTTCTATGAATTCCCGATAATAGTCATAACTCATGCCGTAAAAATAAACGGACTTGAACGCATCAGCATTAGCTTCGGGTCCGTCAAAATTTTCTAATATGCTTCCCAGTAAGTAGTGCTTTACTGTTTTTAACTCATCTTCTGCAATCAACTCTGTACGTAACTTTTTGAGTTCTTTTTTTATTTCTTTTATGGCCTCTTGTGCCGATTCTGCCTTGGTTTCGGCAGAAATAAGAAAATAACCGGATGCAAATAATGAACCGATACTTGAGTATATCCCGTATGTATATCCCTTTTCTTCACGGATATTGGTCATCAGTCTCGAACCAAAATATCCGCCCAATACAACATTTGCTATTTTCAATTTTATATAATCCGGGTGGGTCTTATTTATCATGGGCTTCCCCATTCTTATAGAAGCCTGAACTGCTCCCTCTTTATGAACAAAATGTTGTTTTTCATCAGCCGATCGAATGCTGTCTTTTGGAAATGAAAATCCCTTGTTCTCCTCCATATCAAAGTCAAAATTAGATTCTATGGAGTCAAAGTGTTTGTCGGTTAGTTGCCCGGACACGATTAATAAGGGTTGAGTTTTTTTATAATTTTTGGCATGAAAATCAAACAAATCCCGGGGGGTTGCTGATAAAAAATCAGATTTTGTTACTTTTTTCCCATAGGGATGATCTTTTCCGAATATAACCCTGTTAAATTTTTGGGCAGCCAAAAACTCTGTTTTCTCACTTTTAATTAAAAACGATTGCAGTTTACTTTGTTTTACAATGCTGAATTCATGCTCGGGAAAAACCGGGTTAAGAATCATATCCATCAAGGGCTCAGCAATATCATCAAAATATTTATCCAATATATGAAAAGAAATCGAAGCCGTGTGTTTTCCGGTATTTAAGCCTAAATCTGCTCCCATAAAATCAAGTTTATCAGCCAAAGTTGAAGAGCTGAATTTCAAACTTCCCTCATCGAGCATGGAATTGGTTAAATTAGGAACCACTTGATTTGCATGTGCAGTTGTACCTGCATCAAATATAAGTTCCAGCCGTATTAAATTGGGCAAACCCTTTTTTATGTAGTAGAAGGGCATTCCTGTTTTTATTAATTTTTTCTGAGCTTCAACTATATTTATGGTAGATGGTATTTTTATCAACGGTGCTTTTGAGCGGTCAAATTCCGGATTTATCATTTGTAGCTTAATTAAAAAATTTGAGTGCACAAATGTAAGCATTCTTTTGGTTTTACAGCCACAGAAGAAAAAAGATATTGGAGCTAAGACTAAATCTTATTTTGAGGTGTTGGAGATATTAAATTTACATTTTATCTTTGTGTCTTTTGTGACTTCTTTGTGTAACTTTGTGTAATAGCTATTACACAAAGAATCTCAAAGAATACACTAAGTTTAACTATGTTGAGGGCTTCGCCGTTCACAAAGAAAAATAAAATTTATTCCAACTAACGTCAAAATTAGTTGCCGAATATCAATTGTTTCTAAAATCTGTATTTTTATCATTTTTCTGTCATTTTCCTCCGCCGGTGCGAGCTTGCAGTTCGTACTGATATCGACAAGAATAGTGAGGTACGAGCTACAAGCTCGCACCAGCGAGGATAAACCGAAATTAAAAACCGAATTAAACTCTAAAGAAACACCTTGGATTTCTTATTTGCAATTGATTTATGAGTCTACTCTGAAAACCCCATTTTTGAAAAATCTTGTAAATACAAAAATAGTATTGTGCTAATAATAAGGACTTTATGATTTAACAAAAACATGTAAATCTTGTCAATCCTGTCAAAAAAAACTTTTCGGAGTACACTCATTTATACAAAGCTTGTAAAAAGTTGCCGGCAAGATACAAACGAAAATAAAACAGGAAAAGCGTAAAAAAACTCAACACAATTACAATCTGTTTGCTTTTGAGACCCCGGTGAGACTTCGGGCTTTTCTCAAAATATTGTCTAAGGTATTTTTGTCCTTAACTAATAATTCAATAGTACCGATGAAAATCTTATGGCCGGCATCAACCTTTAATGATTTCATATTGACTTCATGTTCACCGTATATGACATCAATAATTTCGGAAAGTACGCCTTGCCTGTCTTTGCCGACTAATTTTATTTTTGCGGGTAATACCACATCTTTTATCAAATCCCATTTTACAGCTCGAGTTTTATTTCCGTCAATGGCATTTAGTCGTTTGGCCTCGGGACAATCTCTTTTGTGTACAACCGCAATATTGTCCGGCGCAAAATACAACATAGATTCATCACCGGGTATAGGCCGACAGCAGTCCGATAAAATAATATTATCAAGAGAATGAATACGAAACGGAACCTTGCGATTGGTAATTTCAACTGCGAGCTTACTGTCTGATTCACCCTTTTTTGTGAATGGATTAAAAAAATTAAATGAAAACGACGATTTTGATTTTATATATGCTTTGATATCTTCCGTTAGAATTTCCTTTTTACCGAGACGATATTTCAGTTCATCAGTATTTGAAAGATTAAAATGATTTAATATTTTAGAGACCTGTTCATCGTCGATATTGAACATAGTTTTTACTTCTGCAAGTAATTCTTTACCTTCTGAAATAAAATTTTGCCTTTCTTTTTTAAAATAACGTTTTAACTTAGCTTTGTTTCCGGCAACTGACAAATAATTCATCCACTCCGGTTTTGGGCTTACTTTTTCTGAGTGAATAATTTTAATTAAATCACCGGTTTTGAGTTTTTGATTTATTTCAGCCGGTTTTTTACCGATTTCAGCCGATAAAAAATGCAATCCGATTTCGGTATGAATTTTAAATGCAAAATCTAAAACTGTAGAATCCTTAGTGAGTGTATAGACATCCCCTTTGGGCGTAAAAACATGAATTGAGGTGGGATTTATAGTTAAAATATCAATGAGTTCAAAATTTGACAACTCCTCGGCTTTTATGAGTTGCTCGGTTCTGTTTACCCAATCTGATATTTTATTCAAATGCTTATTCTCATGATTTTTGGCATAACCTCTGTTAGCAATTTCATCCATTTTATCAGTCATAATTTGGAGCTCGACCCATTTCCCATCGTGGAAAATATTTAAAATAAGTGCCTGAAAACCATTGAGTTTAGGTCTTGAGATCATGTCCTGAAATGATTGAGGCTGTACAGTAAGTTGTCCAAAAATTCTTCCCAGCAAGATGAAACAATCATCATTCGCTGTTTTATCATTAGTGGGTTCAAAAACAATTCGCTTGGATTGAAAATTCACTATCTGATCAAAATCAAGATTATCTTTCCTCATTTTTTCACGCAGATGAAAATATGATTTGGTTATAGGAATAATATCATACCTATAGCGAGCATCTTTCAATACATTTTTAATTTTATCAAATATTTCGTCATATTCACGCTCCAAGGCCAATTTATTTTTTTTGACCAATCGTTCTACACGACTGTACTCCTCCGGCTCGCGCAGTCTGAAACTTAAGTTTTCAATTTCCTTTCTAATTTTCAGAAGACCCAACTGAAATGCCAGCGGAGCATATACAATAAGGGCTTCGCCGGTTTTTACCATTTGGCTGTTGGTTCGCATCTCATCCATTGTTCGCAGATTATGCAATCTGTCGGCAATTTTCACAAAAGCCACTCTGCGATCCTCAGAAATTTTTAAGATCAGCTTTTGAAATGTTGCAGCTTGTGATGTATTGTTCGGATTAAAAACATTCGTAATTTTAGTCAGTCCGTCAACAATCAAAGCCACTTCTTTGCCGAAATCATTTTCAATAGTCTCCAAAGATATGTCGGTATCCTCTACCACATCATGCAAAAGAGCAGCAATTACCGTTGTGGAACCGAAGCCCATTTCTACAGCCACTATCTTGGCTACAGCAATGGGGTGTGTGATATACAAATGATGCTCTCCCCCTTTTCTGAACACATTTTTGTGAGCTTCCCGGGCAAATTGAAATGCATGTTTAACTTTATCCAAGGATTCAGATTTTTTTATTCTTGGCGACGACTCAATTAGATCTTTAAATTGGTCATTTGCATATTTTTCTTTTTCTTCTAATGTCAGTTCTTTACTCATATTTTTTGGGAAAAAAATATTCGTCCGAGAAGAACGAATAAGGGTTATTAAACTACGTCAATGTAAAGTTATGAAATAAATTTTTAAAAGCTCAGGGTAAACCGAGAAATTTTCATATTTTTTATTTCATGCCCCCAATGTTATAATCTTCGAAAGATATTTGAATTGAAAATTTTCTGTAAGCATATTACCGAATTCCCTGAATCCTATTAATAAACGACATTTACATAATCCTTTTCGGTATATGTTTTGCCGTAAGCGTCGGTATATTTTATATAATAGACATAGCTTCCGACCGGAACAATTTCTCCGGACGGCCCGGTCCCCTTCCACCCCACCTGAGGGTTTTTACTTTCAAATATAATTTTGCCCTGCTTACTGTAAATCGTCATTTGATAATCGGTCAAGAAAGCGACAAACGGCAGTAACTCATTATCTTGTCCGTTAGTGCTCAACGGATTAATAGTATTGTATTTTATCAGTTTTGCTTTATGTTTCACCCAAACCTCATTGGATAAATATTCTGTCCCCGAATATTCAGTTCTGCAGTAATAGTAATAAAATCCCTGTTGGATATCGGTATTTAGCTGTGCTGTCATACTTTCATAGTAGCTGTCTGAGTAATTTTGGTTCTGTAGTTGTGTCAGGAACTCATAGGGTGAGGCATTAAATTTTCGGAACAGATCGTAATCCGGCTGCTCATCAAATTCAGACACTGAAATTAAGTTGGTGTACAATTCATCAACTGACTCCTTGCCCTCGGCCAATAAATCCGTATAAACGGAAGACTTGGCGATACTTTCAGGACAATAATCCAAAGCTGACACTTGGAAATTG
This sequence comes from Bacteroidota bacterium, assembly GCA_034659855.1. GTDB lineage: Bacteria > Bacteroidota > Bacteroidia > Bacteroidales > JAADGE01 > JAYEIA01. Next base: position 4,565 of record JAYEIA010000099.1, on the reverse strand, counting down.
TAATGCGCAGAGTAATTAGCTCGAGGCATTTCCACGGTATAAACTTCGGAGCCGTCAGCAGAAAAAGTTTTAATCGTATCTTTGGGCAATGTCCCGGAACCGGCTTGTAAAACATATTGTTCAACTGCCGGAGTTTCATCGGCGGTGATTTCTATTTGGGTCATTCCGGCTTGCTTATTCGACAGCTTAGTAATTGTCAAAAATTCCGGCCATTCTTCAGATTCAGATAATACAGTCAGTATGTTTGAAACAGAGCTGTGTCCGTTTTGATTCTCGGCAACTATATAGAATTCATACTCTTGATTAATGCTTTCGGCCGGTTGAACAGATAAGGTGTCCGAAAACTGAGATGTTGAGACCAATAGGAAACCGGACGTATGGGATTGACTATAGACTTTGTATTGTTCAAAATATTCGCTCCAAGCAAAATATTCCGTCCATGCTAAATGTATGGCTCTTTCGCAATAATTGTAATTTCCGGAAAGAAAAATTGTTCCGTGTACCTCACTCATCGGGCTTAGATATCGCAAATTCCCGATACTGTCATAAGCCGCTACTCTGTATAGTTCTTGCCTTTCTTGGGGATAGGCCTCACCATAGACCGTTGATAAATCAGTATATGTTCTCACATTCGGATCATCAATAATGTGTATGGTATTGTAACCAAATGTATTTTGGTAGTTGTAAATATATCGTTTGATAATAAAACCGTCAATTTCAGAGGAATTCTGAACACTCCATGTTACCGTGGGCTTTTGTGTTTGCTGATTTATTGTAACGAATTGTATTTCCGGAGTTTCCGGATTTTGAGCAAAACTTGTCATTATAAAACCGACAATAAAAATAAATGCGCTCATTAGTTTTGATACACGGAATTTGGACGTCAAGTTCATAAAATGAATATATACTCTAAATGGTTTAATTATTTAATGATATAATGATACAATACCTTGCTATTCAATACAACACTTCGTTAAATTACGAATTATTAATTACGAATTACGAACTAAGCACATAATAATCAATACTTTAACTCGCTTAAGGCTTGTTATGTAAAGTATTGAATATTAGACGATTATAAAAATTTAACGAACTATTGCAACAAATACACTCTTTATAAAAGTGAAATTATTAACCGTTTAAAGTATATGACAGCGTAGGCGAAATTATTTTGTTTCGGACCTTAGGAGCTGTGCAAAAATAACTTCACATTTTTAACGTCCTAATTGTATCATTTTACCGCCTCAAAAAAAGACGAAATAGCCCGCTATTACTTACTTTTTTTGAGTTGTAAAATAATAAATTAGTTTGTTAAAAAAACAAATTTATTTTTGCACAGCTCCTTAATAATAACGTTTAAGAGTAATATTTTGTATGCAGAATTTATAAACTTTTGAATCTTCAGCAATCCCCGAAGCCGGCTACAGTAAACACAGGAAGTACAAATAATTTAGAGCGAAGAATTACACAACATCAAGCCGGTGAAAGTGCAAACTATACAAAAAACGTTTACCGATTAAATTAGTTTATTATGAGGAGCATCAACGAATTGATAGTGCATTCAATATTAGCTTCTTTGAATAGAATTTATTCGACTATAACTATTTTAAAAAATAAAAGCGCAGTCAGAAACTGCGCTTATCGTGATTATCTCAATAAGGGTATGTCAATTATTCGTCTTCATAGGGTAAAAATTCAAACTCAACTTCTACCATTTCAGCGTAATCTTCTCCGGACTCTTGCATGTCTTCGTCATCTTCCATATAGTGCCATCTGACCAAGACGTTATTTCCGTCGTCGGACAATTCTTCCAAGCGTTGCATAAGCATCATCAATATTTTTGATGTCGCCGTATTATAATATGACAGTCTAAAATCAAAGACCGTTTTTTCCAAAGGGGCTTCTGCATAATCATCCAACCAGTCAAAAACCGGCTGATAGAATTCCAAGGGATCTTCCGGACATGCTCTTCCGGATAATTCCATTTTACCATTCTCTTTATCTAATACTATGCCGGGTACATATCCCGTAGCTTGCATATTTATTATTTCCATGAATGAAATTTTTCCGTTTTAACATTAAAATTGAATACAAAAATAAACAAATTTTATCAATTTCTAAAGAGTAATTACAATCTTTTTGTCAAAAAAAGCACAAAGTCCAAATTAGTAATACATTAAAACCGGAATATTATAAACAATGACACCCTTCAATTTTGCCAATTACAAGTATGCTTTACATCGAAACAATAACAACACAAACACATTCTTTGATGATTGGGAATGCGTTTTGTTCAGCCTAAAAATTATGCGTCACAATTTATAAAAGCATATGTTGTATTTATAGATTTAATAAATAGCTTTGCCTGAATTTTTATCAGAAGAATAAATTTAGTTTAAAATGTATAAAGGTTGTAAAGTTGTAATAAACGTCTTATGTAAATGCTGTAATCTTAAATCCGTCAGACAGCTCAAAGCGGTCAGACTGGTATAAACAGCAAAAAATTATGGCGTTTATTATAAACTTTCAACTTTATAACTTTTTAGACTGCATTTAAGAATTATACATAATAATGAAGTATCCCTATAAAAAATACTTATATATTCCGGAGCCATTAAAGAATCTGCTCAAAGCAAAGTTGACTTCAAGTAAACAGCGAAGAACATTCTTTTTACACCTAATTTATTCAATTCTGGATGGTATAATACTGGGAGTTTTAGCCCTAAATGAGTTTGTGCTGATCAAGGGTCTGGATGGCAGCGATTACCAAACAGCGCTCTTATTTCAATTTACTACCGTCATTTTGTTGTTTTCCATTGTCTTGAATCAAGTATTGAAAAGAACAAAACGAAAAAAAAGGTTTTTAAAAATAGTTGCTGTTGTAACCAGACTGCCGCTGTTGTTGTTACTAATTTTTCCCGATAATATATCAGAAGTACACAATCCATTTATTTACCAAGCTCTATTTCTATTTATCTTTTTGATATATTACTCTGCCAATCCGGTAATATTTCCGGTAATAAACCTACTACTCAAAACAAATTATAAGAATAAAAATTTCTCTAAGTTTTACAGCTGGGCCACTGCCGCGAATAAAGTCGTTATGCTTATTGTAACATTCTTTACGGGAATTATTCTTGATTACTCTCCGAGCAGTTATACTAAAATTTACCCCCTGTTGGCAATTTTAGGTATCACTTCAATATTTATTCTTATGAAAATTGATTATTCGGGAGTGAATATAGTAATCCCTAAAAAAAGTTTAAAGGAGGATATAAGCAACTCACTAAAAAAAATGTTGGCTATTCTTAAAAGTAACAAACCTTTCAGAGATTTTGAGATTGGATTTATGCTGTATGGATTTGCTTGGCTGGCAACCATTGCTGTAATAGCCATATTTCTTGATAAAGCATTGCATTTGAGTTATACCGGTATTGCTTTTTATAAGAATGTTTATACCGGTATTTCAATAATTCTGACTCCAATTTTCGGAAAACTTTTGGGTTCTATCGATCCGCGAAAATTTGCCGTATATAATTTTTCTGCCTTACTTTTATATCTGTTTTTTATGGGGCTTACCGAGTATGTTTCGGCAAGTATTACTATAGGAGGAATTACAATTTATTGGACCCTGTTGGCCTCATATATCTCCTATGGTTTTTTTGCAGCCATGATGGCACTTCTTTGGTATATTGGTTCGGCCTACTTTTGCAGAGACAACGAAGCCGCTGACTATCAGTCTATTCATCTCAGTATAACCGGATTCAGAGCATTATTTGCTCCATTGTTTGGAATATTTTTTCTTAAATTAGTGGGATATACCGGTGTATTTTTAATTGGTATCGGCTCATTGTCAATAGGAATTGCCCTTATGTTTTGGTCGATGAGACATCGAAAATTAATTGATATAATTAAGAAAACGAGTGACTAATTTTTTGAATATACAATGAGTAAGAGCAGCAATCACAACCTGAAAATTTGTATTATTTTTCTGAAATCGAAGAACAGAGCAATCAGAAAGAAGACAAATTCTGTATTCAAAAGAAACCGTCAAATCGCCGAGACATTTTGCAAAGCCAACACCGACTTTGATGTTGAGATACTGACAAATCAAGCGACAGACAAAATCCCTGAAAAGTACCAATTCAGCAGCTTACGAGAAGCATTCCAAAATAAAAATGTAAAAAATTTTGATGCTGCTCTGACCATATATAATCAATTTGAAGTGAGTCCGGAAAATATTTTGAACTGCCTTAAATCTTTCGAGAAAAATCCGAGATCGATAATCAGTTTGACATTCAAGTACAAGAGAAGACCGATAGCCCTCGGAAGAAAAATCCGGATTTGGTGGTCAAACACTTATTTCAGATTTATAACCGGAATAAAAATTACCGGATATCGCAGCGGGCTGAGAATATATCCGGTGAAGCCAATCTTAAGTATCAAAATTTTGAGTACTAAGGCTACCTGTGAAACAGAACTGGCCGCAAGGTATTCTTGGCGCGGCGGTAATATAATTGAACAAAAGTCGCAGAATGAATTTCTTAATACAACTTGTATTTCAG
>JAYEIA010000098.1:0-12362 GCA_034659855.1 Bacteroidota bacterium | reverse complement strand
CGAAAATGCCGGCAGCACGAATAAATAGTTTTTTTGTGAGCGGGAAAAAATGGAAACATGATAATTAGATTGCTTGAAAATAATAAATTTATATATGATGCACGCGTTACAAACGCGCGCAAGCAGGAATGGTTGCCAATAGAAAATACACTTTATTAATATATCGTATATACTTTAAACGGGTAAAACTTAACATTGATAATGCATCTATTTATTGAAATACAATATATTGTATCATTATATCATTAAATAATTAAACCATTCAAAGTATGACTATATTTAAACAGTGTTTTGTATAATATAAATATTTAACCACTAAAATAAGGGTAGTACCAAAAAATCTATGGAAAGTTTATATATCATTGCTGCAATAGTACTTGGAATTATTGTCGGGTATGTCATAAGAAAATTGATGGGAGAGAATAGTACCGTCCCTAAAGAAGAATACAACCGCTTGAAAGACAAATTCAACGAGGAAGAGAAAGAACATTTTTTTCTGAAAAAGGAAAATGAAAAGTTGACTGCTGAAATTGCAAATTCTCGACAGGATTTGGAGCGCTTACAAAAAAATAATCAACAAGTTGAAGCAGAATTAGCTGCCTACAAGGAGCGCAACAGTAATTTGAATGAAAAAATTCAGAAACTGGAGATTGGTGCAGAGAAAGATCAGGAGTTTATCAAAGAACAAGCCGATAAGCTCACAAAATTGAAAGAGAAAAAAGCAGAGATTGACGCAGTCTTTAACTCTCAAAAGCTTGTATTGGAAGAAATTAGAGTTGATTTTAAAGAGCAAAAGGATAAATCTAACGAAACTTCGGATAACTTTTCTTCGGCCAAAGAGTACATCACCGAATTGCAAGAGAAGAATAAAAATTTGCTGGAAAAATTAGACAACGAAAGGAAAGATCTTGAAAATATAAGAGAAAAATTCTCCAACGAGTTCAAAGTATTGGCTGATAAAGTTTTGGAGGATAAATCCAAGAAGTTTACCGAGCAGAATAAGGAAAATATCAGTAATTTACTAAATCCTTTGGGCAAGGAAATTGCAGAATTCAAAAAGAAAGTAGAAGAGACCTATACCAATGAAACTCGAGAGCGGCACACATTAAAAGAGCAAATAAAGTTGTTGGCTCAGCAAAATGTTCAAATCAGTGAAGAAGCAAAAAACCTTACTCGGGCTCTTACCGGATCTTCAAAAAGCCAAGGCAATTGGGGCGAAATGATTTTGGAAAGCATCCTTCAAAACTCCGGTTTACAAAAAGACAGAGAGTATTTTATTCAAGATACCATAAAGGATGAGGACGGCGAAAGCGTCTTATCAGAGACCGGTCGCAGAATGCAACCCGATGTACGCATAAAATATCCCGATAATCAGGGAAGTATAATTATTGATTCTAAAGTTTCGTTGACGGCCTATGAGCGCTATACAAGTGCCGAAGAAAAAAATGAGCAACAAAAAGCTTTGAAGGAACACCTGATTTCTTTTAAGAAACACATTACAGAATTGGCCGATAAAAAATATCATGACTATATGAAGGGTACAGATTTTACGATGATGTTTGTGCCTGTTGAACCGGCATATATTGCAGCTATGCAAGCGGATAATAATTTATGGAGTTTTGCCTATGAGAAACGAATTATTCTTATCAGTCCGACAAACTTAATAGCCGCATTAAAATTGGTTAAAGATATGTGGGTGAATAAATATCAGAATGATAATGCCATAGAAATTGCCCACAGAGGCGGAAAACTTTATGATAAATTTGTAAATTTTGCCGAAAATTTGGAAGATATCGGCAGTCATATCCAAAAAAGTCAAGACAGTTATCAATCGGCGATAAAGCAACTTTCAACCGGACGAGGAAACCTTGTACGCCAAGTAGAACAACTCAAAGAACTGGGGGTGAAGGCTGAGAAACAAATTTCATCTAAACTTAAAGAAGACAGCATAGAAAAATAGCAAATTCAGGGGTGAAATTTTGCCCGGTTTTATAAAGAGAATATGTTCTGTTTTATATAATTCCCGGCAGCGATGTCACTTAGAAAATTTTACTTATGAGTCCGATCTAAAACGCATGTTCTATTTTAGCAAAATAAGCTATATACTTAATTATCAGGGCTTTATAAATCATTTTGCAATGAATTTAAAACTCTTATTTTTAGTACTTTAACTTTATAAACTTTCAACTTTATAACTTTTTTAACTGAACTCACTTATCTTTATAGAACTTGATGCAACATAAGGAGGGATTTATGCGTCTGTAACATTATAAACAAGTGTGTTTTAGTTGATATAGAATTTTTTAAAAAATGGTAATTCCCGTAAAATCAAAATTTATTCGGTCTGTTTTCGTTCTTTGGGCAGTATTATCCATGTCTATCCATGCGGAAATAAAGGCTCAAAAAGCTTTCCAAATTGATGATATCACGGTAGTGGATGTAAGCTTGTGCTACGGCAATGCGAACGGAAGTATTACTATCACAGCATCAGGAGGTACCGAGCCTTATAAGTATTCTGTGGATGGTGGTTCAAGTTTTCAGCTTTCAAACGTTTTTTCCGGCCTTACAGCCGATACATATATTATCAAAGTTCAAGACCACGGAGGGCAAACCGTGTCTGATATTAGAACTCTGACTGAACCTCCGGAGATATTTATTAATGATGTGTCAACTGTTGATGTTGCCGATTGTCACGGAGATTTAACCGGTGAAATTCATATTACGGCAAGCAGCGGCACGCCACCTTATACCTATTCCATTGACAACGGGACAACCTATTTTTCAAACGGAGGAGATTTTTTAGGTATTGCTGCCGGAAATTATACCATAAAAGTAAAGGATGCAAATGATTGTGTTAAACCGGGGCCTTTCGTTACTGTAGAGCAGCCGGTTGATTTGGTAATTACAGCTATTGGAGTGGTTGATGTATTTGCTTGCTACGGTCATAGTACCGGTAGTATTGAAATATTAGCAACAGGAGGAACACCTACAATACAGTATTCTATTGACGGAGGGACTACTTATCAAACCGGAAAATATTTCGGTGGATTGTCAGCGGGAACATACCCGGTGATGATTGAAGATGGTAACGGGTGTAATGTTGACGGCGGAACTGTGGAAATATTGCAACCCGACGAATTAGTAATTAATTCAGAAATACCAACAGATGTTAACACTTGCCATGGCGATGACAGCGGGACTATTACGATAAATGCTTCAGGCGGTACCGGGCAATTGCAATACTCCGTAGACAACGGCGGTTTTTTTCAAGTATCAAATGTTTTTAATAATTTATATGCCGGCAACTACACTATCGCAGTGAGAGATCAAAATTATTGCACTGCTTCCGGGAGTAGTATTACCATAAATGAACCGACTCAGGTTGTTATTGATAGTGAATCATTTTCAGATGTTGTCGGTTGTTTCGGTGATGCTACCGGAGAAATATTAGTCTCTGCATCCGGAGGAACCGGAACAATGAATTATTCCATTGACAACGGCACAACGTTTCAGGGCAGCGGCACATTCAGTAATTTGCTTGCCGGAACATATCAAGTATATGTCGAAGATGATAATCAATGTGGTGTTACGGGGAGTTCTTTTTTTATTCAGCAACCTACAAAATTGATCGCAGATAATGCGGACGGAACAGATGTTGCATCTTGCTACGGAGCGGCCGACGGAACAATCACAATTCTTGCCTACGGCGGTTCAAGCCCTATTGAGTACTCCGTTGATAATGGGGCGGCTTACGTTCCTAATAGTCATATTACCGGGCTCACAGCCGGCACTTATCACATTAAGGTAAGAGATGTTGCCGGTTGTTTAGACTCAATTATTGACCCGGTTATTCTGAGTCAACCGGATGAATTACAAATTACATCTGAGATAACGCAAGATCCCACTTGTTACGGATACACTAACGGACAAATTACAATGACTGCCACCGGAGGCTCCGGAACTTTATATTATTCTGTAGATAACGGGACAACTTTTTATGTTGAGAATGTGGTTACCGGTCTGTCAGCCGGTGTTCCGTACCAAGTTGTTGTCTTGGACGGAAACAATTGTACGGTGAACGGTGGTTTATACACATTAGTTTCTCCTCAGGAGTTGGTTATTTCTAAGGTAGTTCATCAAGACGTAACAACTTGTGCCGGAGGGTCAAACGGAACAATTGACATTACGGCAACCGGAGGAACCGGCCAACTCTATTATTCCATAAACGGCGGCGTGTCGTATTCTGCTTCCGGAGCATTCTCCGGATTATCCGAAGGGAACTATCAAGTTATGGTCAAAGATGATAATGACTGCATTGTTTCGGGAGACATCGTTACAATTTTTGATCCTGACCAGGTTGCAGTAAATCATGTGTTTCATGAAAATATAGAAACTTGTGCCGGAGATGCAACCGGTTCAATCACTGTACAGGCATCCGGGGGTACAGCTCCGCTGAGTTATTCGATAGACAACGGAGCAACTTATTTCAATAACGGGGGACTGTTTACAAACCTCATCGCAGGTGTATATCCTGTGAGAGTAAGAGACATTAATGACTGCAATATTTCCGGAGGAACTGTAATTGTAGAAGAACCCGATACTTTGAAACCGGAATTGACGTCAAAAGAAGATATTTTATGTAACGGAAACAACAACGGGAAAATTATAATTACGGCAATCGGGGGAGAACATCCATATCAGTATTCGATTGACGGAGGTGTAACCTACGGCGCAAGCAACGTGTTTTCGAATTTAAGTCAAGGGACCTATCAAACCTATGTTCGTGACAGTTACATGTGTGCACAACCCGGTCCGTTGGTGGAAATTACCGAGCCGCCTGCATTACTAATAAACAGCATTGCTGTTCAGCAAGTTGAACAATGTTACGGGCAGAGTACCGGAAGTATAACAATTGATGCTCAGGGCGGTGTTCCGGATATTTTATATTCTATTAATTACGGCTCCTCTTTTGTTAATAATGGCGGACTGTTCCATAATTTGACTGCCGGAACCTATCAAGTCCAAATTACCGATGCTAATAATTGTCTCATTATAAATTCGGATCCGATTATTATAACACAGCCCGATGAATTGTTTATTACCGGAGTAAGTAAATTAGATATTACCTGCTTTGGCGATGATGACGGAATTATCTCTTTGACAGCCCAAGGCGGAACCGGTGTTCTCGAATATTCGATCAACGGCGGAATTGATTATCAGCTGTCCTCTGATTTTACAGATTTATCGCCGGGAGTGTACCCCATAATGGTACGTGACGAAAATGGCTGCACCAAAACAGAAGCTGATGTTATTCTATATGAGCCCGATGAATTAATTATTGCCGATGTTGAAGTAAACGATGAACTGTGTGTGGACTCCGAAGACGGCTCAATAGTTATATTTGCTGATGGCGGAACACAACCCTATCAATTTTCGTCAGACGGGGTAAATTTTCAATCCTATTTTATTATTTCTGATTTAGCACCCGGGACTTATACCCCATACGTTCAAGATATTAATAATTGTCTTTATGAAGGAGAGCCGGTAACGATTTCGTCTCCCGAAAATTCTTCAGGGTTTGTTGCCGACCCTTTTACGGGCTGCAGTCCGTTGGAGGTTAGTTTTACTACAACCGGTCCCGGTGAAACCTATTTGTGGCGTTTTGGTGACGGAAATACTTCGTTTAATACGAATCCTACGCATACCTTTGTAAACCTTGGATTAACTGAACAGCAATATACCGTTTGGTCATTTGCATTTTCCGAAAATGGATGTATTGATTCTTCGAGTACTGTTATTAATGTATCTCCTCGCCCCCGGTTGTTGGTTTCTGTTTTGCCCGATACCTTGTATTTTCCTAATTCTACATTTACCGTGAATAATGAAAGTCCCTCCGGCTATACCAATTATTTATGGGATTTTGGCGACGGAACTCAATCTACGCAGGAAAATCCGACCACTCATACTTATGAAACTTGCGGAACGTATGATATCACGGCAAGTGCCCAAAATGAATGGTGTAGTGATACCGTTGAAACCCAAGTGAGTGTGGTTCCGAATATTCCGATTTCAAGGTTTGAGCCGGACACCACCGAATCTTGTTTTCCCGTAACCATAAACTTTACAAACAATTCCGAATACGAAATTAGTTATTTGTGGGATTTTGGCGACGGAGAAAGTTCAACCGACCCCAATCCCGTTAAAGTTTATGAAGAGCCCGGAACCTATTCGGTGAGTCTCTCCGTCGAGGGATATTGCAATACCGATGATGTAAGCGACACATTAATTTATGTTTATAACTCTCCGCAAATAGATTTTTCTGTTCAGCCGGATTCTGTTATGCCGCCAAATCAACCGGTACACTGTTATAATTATTCTTCCGGCTATGATTTGCAATATCTGTGGGATTTTGGAAACGGAGACACTTCCACGGAACAATCTCCGGAATATTTCTATCAAAGAGAAGGAGAATATACCATAAAATTAACTGTAACAACCGGCAACGGATGTATTGACTCCTTGGTCAGCATTTCTACGGTTTATGTTTATCCGTACGGTCATATTGAAATGCCCAATGCCTTTACTCCTGATAATAACGGTGAAAATGATGTTTTTAAGCCCGGAGCCTATGATTCAATGGCAGAGTATCGTTTGATGATATACAACCGCTGGGGCGAAAAAGTATTTGAAACGACCGACCCTGATGAAGGGTGGGACGGAAACTTTGAAGGCATGCCGGCCACCCAAGATGTATATGTTTGGAAAATCATAGGGAAGTATCGTAACGGCACTCCCTTTGAACTTGCCGGGGATTTAATTTTATTGAAATAGACTATTGTTCCGAAGGGTTGACCATGGCTTCAATATGCTCATCGTAGCTTTTCATAAGAGCAAAAAATAATAGATTCCCTTTAATGAGATATCCTTTGGGGGTAAAATGAATTCTGTCGTACACCATCAATCGGTCTTTGTACCAAAGCGAAGACGAATTGAGACCGCCCATAATTTTATATAAATTCCAAACGCCGCATTGCTGCTCTTTGGCCGTTTCCAAGATAACTTTCTCTGCCGCAGCTGTATTTTTGTTCGGGTATCTTCTTCGGTAGTAGCTGTCGTTGGGTACAGTCATTAATATAGCGGCATTGGGTGCAACATTTTTAATCTTTTCAATCAGTTCTGTGTAATTCGCTTTATAATATTTTGATTTAAAATTTCGGGTATAGGTATCGTTGGTTCCCAATGAAATAATCACCAAGTCGGGCGATAAGGCAGCCATTTGATTTTTGAGCCGGAGACATTTATTAAACGAGGGCAGTGAAGCACCGTTTATCCCGGTGTCATGATAAATAATTCCGGGGTCATCTGTTTCAAAACTAATGCCGTAGAGCGTAAATCCGTTTTGAGATTCATTGGTTTTTTTCAAATTCAGCGACAGCTCTTGTTGATAATTTTCAAATTTTACCAAACTGTAATCATAGTCGGGAAATTCTTGAATGCTGTATTCTCCGCAAGAATCCGGAAAACTTAGTGTGTATGAATTGGAGTCAATTTTATGAAAAACTTTCAATGTATTAAAGTCGTAGGTTCCGTAGTCCGGGTTGAAAGTACATTGCAGACCGGACAAGGAGTCGGAACTGTATGCTTTGATTCCGAGAAGGCCGGGGTAGCAAGCCCCTCGTCCTACATTATCACAGGCTGTCCAACTTCCGGAAGTATGAAAGCGGTAACTGCTCGGACTGTTCGAATGGTTTATTCGGTAAGGGAATATCATTCCTCGACCGGCATTTAAGCCCGGAAAAAAATTTTGCAGTCGTTTTCTGGTTTGTCCGGAATATATTCCGGCTTGTATGTGAGACCCGCCAAAATGTATAATGTTTACTTGACCTTTTCCCTCTTTTATCAGTTTATCAAATTTATTCCAAAGGAGCTGAAGGTTTGGTGCCTGTCCGGGGATATTAATTTCGTTCTTCTCGTACAGAATATACCGGTATTTATATTCTTCATACGGATAGGAGAAATCCTGGGCAGTTGCTTGCTCTTTTTGTAACAGCATACAACTAAGAATAATAATCGGCAGATATATATTTAGCAATTTCATACAGAGGGTTGATTATTAATTAGATTTGAGGAAAGGAGGTCAATGGGCAAATAATTAAACGAAAAGTAATTGCTCAGATTGTAAAAGGTTCTTATTTCCTTTTACTGATGTAGGCATTATAATCATAAATAAATGCATTATAAAATAATTTGGCAATATATTTTGCACCTTTCGGGGTAAAATGGATAAAATCTTTTTCGCCCAAAGGCGGATCGTTAAATACCCAACCCGGCATTGAATTTTTGCCCCCCATGGCAGAATACATATCCCAAAAGGCACAGTTGTTGTCGAAGGCGGCTTTCTTAAGAGCGTCTCTGATAAGCGGTACTTCCGGCTGAGTGATGTATAAGTCATCTTCTTTTTTGGACATGTCGGAGGGCCCAATAACAATAATTTGAACGCCCGGAATAATCTTTTTGAGCGTTCGCAGGCGGTATGAGAAACTACGGGCATAAAAGTCGTAATTTTCTTTATGCATCGGCACGACGTTTCCCCCGAATTGAAGAATGAGCAATTTGGTTCCCAGTATTCGATGTATTTTGGCGGATAGATTCAAATCCATTCGAGTAAACATAAGCCCGGAGGAGCCGCGCATGGCTACATTATCTACAATAATCCCTTTATGCGTATCAAAAGAAAATCCGTAAAATTCCGGACTGTCAATGCTTTCAAATTCAAATGTTAATTTTTGCGGGGCGGGGTTAAAGTGAAAAGCAATAGTATGAAGTCCTTCTTTCGGTGCAATTACCTTTTTTTCAATTGTTTTCTCTTCGGATTTAACAGTGATATTCAGTTCCTTTTTGATATTCCCCAAAAACATTCTGCATCGGCTGTATTTTTTTGTATTGCTGTAGGCAAAACGAGATTTTGAAAAACTCAATGAGGCTTTGTAGGTCTGAGCCGGAGTTATGAGCTCTGTTTCCGATAGGCGAAAAGATGTGTCGGGTTCAATCGGGGCAAAACGAGCAAATGTAGCCATTACACCGTATCGGTCATGTTTAACCGTGGTATCTTTTCTTCCGAATGCTGTATATCGTTTCCAATCTCCGGTTGATTCTTGGCTCATCGGCAGTTCGAAATTGAATGATTTTACTGCGGGGACCATACCCGGGCCGTATCCTCCGAATTGCTGCTGCATTTTAAAGCGAAAATAATTGGTTATGCGGTCTTGCTCAATTTGAGAATCTCCGTAATGCATTATTCTCAGAAGTTTGCCGGTGTTTTTTAGCTCTGCCATTGTTTCATAAACAGCGTGTAAAATATCTTTTTGTCCTTTCGGAAATTCAAGAAATTGAACAACGGAATCAATTCTGATTTTTCGAGGCTTATAGTATATAACTTGAGAATCTATAATTGCAGAATCCAGTTTTGGCTTCGGGGCTTCTACAAAAGCTGTGGAATTTTCTTCCGTAGTTTCAATATCCGTGTTCTTGAGTAGTTCAGTTATATCGGCAGTCTGTTGTTTTTTCGGGTTGAAAATTTGTTTTACTGAAATAAATTTCAGACTGATATCCTCGGTTATTTTAATGTCTTCTTTTGGAAATATCCAAGCCACGATCAGTAAAACAACTAATACCGAAACGATGAATGCTAATACACTGACGGGTTTTATTTTTTTTTCTTGCATTTCTACAGTTTATTCAAAGTATTTATGAGTCCGGTCTAAAAAGTATGTTCCATTTTGGCAAAACAAGTTATATGCTTAATTATTAGAGTTTTATAAATTGCTTTGCAATTAACTTAAAACTCTTATTCTTAGTACTTTAACTTTATAAAAGTTGGCTCTTTTCAAGAAAATTGTTGGTAAAAATATATGATACCGGCATATTTGTTGATTTTAGTTCAAAGTCTTGATATTCAGCTAAATCTCTTTTCCTTGTGGCTCGACTACGCTCGATGACAGCAAATTACAGCAAAATGTAGCGAACAATTTTGGTCATTGAGCATTCAGAGATACTACTTCTCTGCCCACAAAATGTAAAAAATTGTGGTTCTGGTTTTGCAAAAAACTTATACAGAAATACTTACGTCTTTATTTCTAAGCTCACAAAAATCATACAAAATTAAGCAAATCATTACCAATATTTTCCTCGAAAAGAGCCTAAATTTTCAACTTTATAACTTTTTAAACTGAATTCATTTATACTTTACGGACAGTCTATTTCATTCAATTAAGCGATATAGCCGGTATCCATTATCTGAATTGTAGTACAAAAATAAAACTACTAACCCGATGATATGCTTATTTATTTTCAATCCATGTGACATACGGTTCTTTTCCTGCGAAAACTATTGGAACTTTAAGTATTCTATTTTTATCAACCTTATTCTCAAGCAATTCTTTGAAGTATTTATTCCTGTCTATTTGATTTTTGGCTGATTTTATTTCATCATTTATTCTTACAATGTAGTCGGTTTTATCTTCTTTTTCCTGTTGTTTTTCAATCTGTTTAATCTCTATTACAACACCGGTTTTTGATTTATCATGGGGTATTAACATAATATCATACCGTCCCTCTCCACTTTCTTTATTCGATTTTATAATATAATCATCACCGATTATTGCAAGCAATCCAAGTATGTACGAGTGATAAATATATTCATTGTTTTTTGCAGTATCATAATAACTGAAAGTATCTCCTATTATTTGTTTAAATCCTGCTTCAAATTTTTTTATTTTATTATTTATTAAGTTGTTTGCTGTTTTTTGTATTAAGGATTTGACAATTTTAATATCTGTTTGTATCCACTCAATTATTGTATCCTGAAAAATTGTTTTTATTTCATAATTAGGTATTTTTAACTCATATTCTTTGCGTGATATATTATTTATCGAAGTTAAATATCCGCTGTAAGTTAATAATGTCCATAGTATTTCTTTCGGCGTATCTAAATTGCTAAAAACGAAATTTTCTTCAATATCTTTTATTATGACTTCGTTGTTAATTAATTTTAATATTTCATATCTTATATTATCAGCATTTTTTTTCTTTATTTCGTTTTTTATCAACTCATTTGCACTTGTATTTGTCCAAAATGTTTTAAATCCGTCTTCCGGGTGTAAAGCATAATTTAATATCGACCACGGATTATAAATGTCTTTTACTCTGCCAAATTTATATCCGTTATACCATTTTTTTATTTTATTATAATCTGTTTTTACTTCAAAATCGTTTATTATTTCTTTTACTTCCGGCTCGGTAAACCCAAATTTATCCGAAAACTGATTGTCTAATATTGAGAAAACGCTCAAATTATTTAATCCTGAAAAAATACTTTCTTTAGAAACTCGTAAAATCCCTGTAATTATTCCTTTATATAGATTTGTATTGTCTTTAAATGCACCACTAAGCAAATTTCTCATAAACGATACAACTTCATCATAAAATTTTCTGTATCCTGCCTGAATTGGTGTATCGTATTCATCAACAAGAATTACAACTTTTTCGTTATGGTAGCGTTGCAAATATCCGCTTAGTTGTTTTAGACTCCGTTGAAAATCTGTTTTTTTTGCTGTTCTGGCTTTAATTTGCTTAAAGGTTCTCAGCTCATCCTCCGATAAGGTATCTTTATCTGTTAGATAGTTGCATTCTTCGTACAAACAAGCAATTTCTGCAATTATTAATTCATAGCAATCATTCCAATTATTCGCTTTCGCATCTTTAAAACTTAGATTTATCACCGGGTATTTTTGATAGTGGCTTCTAATTTCATTATCTGTTTTCCAGATATTAAGTTGTTCAAATAAATTTGTCTGTCCTGTTTCATTTTTATCAAAGAAATATTTTAACATAGATAAGTTCAATGTTTTGCCAAAGCGTCGTGGACGTGGTAATAATAAAACATTTTTCTCTGTATTTATTACTTCACTTATAAACAAACTTTTATCAACAAAGTAAGAATTAGATTGAATTATGTTTTTGAAATCAGAATATCCTAAATTTAGTTTTTTCCTATGTTTCATTTTCTTTGGATATAATTGGCATGTTTCATAAGTGTAATGTTTAAGGCATTTTAAAATTTTAAAACCAGAGTTTACTTATTGTAAATGAGAATTTTAAAACTTTTAAAATAACGCAGAAATTTGCACTTATGACAAATGCAATATAATTTGATATTATTATACAAATTTACGAAATCCTATTGGATTTGTTACGTTTTTGCATTTTTTCAGTCGAGCATATCTTGGATGCAAACAGGAATTGTTCAATTTGCCGGATTTTTTTCAGATGTTATTTACTTTTAATTTTTATGTACTGCCCCA
>JAYEIA010000097.1:0-12377 GCA_034659855.1 Bacteroidota bacterium | reverse complement strand
GCATCTATCATATCTTTTCCGAACATTTCAGACAGCCGACCTTGGGTAACTCTTCGGAGAAGATCCATCTGCCAAAAACGGTCTCTTGCTTGTATGTAGCCTACGGCGAGGTATAAATCTTCTTCGTTTTGGGCATATATATGAGGAACACCGTAAGAATCACGATACACAGTAACCTCTTCTTTAAGACCGTTGAGTTTCATGTCTTCATTGTAGTCTATTAGTGCATTGGAGGCAATAGATTGTAAAATAATATAGCCGACTCCGAAAATTACGATAAATATTGCAATAAGAATTAGGAAAATTTTTTTGCTTTTTTTCATGATGGATGCTTTTATGGTTTTGTTAAACTTTAATTTGCAGGCGTCTTTAATTTAATAGAGATTTTGACGGGCTGGTGGTCTGAATATTCAAAATTCAAATCGATATTTTCAGATTTAAGCAATTCAATGTTTGGAGATAATAAAAAATAGTCGATAACTGTGGTGAGTGATTTTCCTTTTTTATAGGGTGTTGCAACTCTTCGATTGGTAGGTACATTAGAATTATACACCCAATTCCAATCAGATAAATATTCCGCTGAGATATCCGAACGGTTTTCATTGTCCATGATATTGTCCGCAAAATTGTTCTTGAAATTTGGCGGGGATTGGTTCCAGTCTCCTCCCACAATTATGTAGTTTCCTTTGGCGTATTCTTCCGAAAGAAAATTTTCCAGAAAGTCCATTTGCTGCTTTCGCAAACTGCCGTCGTCATAGGCCGAGTTGTGCGTGTTGATGACCAAGAGTTCTTTTTGATTGTTGAGCGGGTAGCGGTTTACCATAAAGCAGCGGTCAAGAAAGAAAAGCCCGACAGGCCAAGAGTAATTTCCCGGGAATGAGTGACGTACCGTTCGGGATACTTTGTACCGGCTTAGAGTCATGAGTCCGCCCAAAACTTTCCCCATGGGTTCCGACAGTGGTTGCGGGACAAAAAATACATCATAATTTACCCCAAAAATAGGTGTATATGCAGGATATAGTGCAGCAATGCTGTCGTATTGATTCATAGACCAAGACCGTTTGGCTTCTTTATCAACTTCTTGTAATAAAAATATATCGGTTTCCTTTTGGTTGCTGAGGAATTTTGATACTCCGCTGAGGTTATTTACGGTTGACGTTTTTGTGGCTCGTACATTTTCTCCGCCGTCATAGAAAAAATCCATCTCCTGACTAAGCCCGCAGTATCCAATATTCCAAATCATTAAATTAATAACCGATGTGTCGTTAATGGCATCGGGGCTGTCGTTTTCGTAGAGGGTAATTCTCGGATCCGGTTTAAAATCATTGATTGTGGCATACAACAGAAATACTCCGAATAATATGACTAACAGTACTACAAGGTATAACAGAATTTTAAGAATCTTTTTCATAATTATTATTTTTATTATGTACCAGGTTGGTTTTTGATTAAAAAATGACATGTAAATTTAAAAAATTGTAAACTAAATTTCAAATATAATAGAAAATTAGTTAAATTTGTATTCGGACATCAAATTTTTTAAATATTTGTATTATGAAAAAAATAATTCTGCTAATTGTTATGGGGTTGAGTATAACCGCAGTTTTCTCTCAAACAGATTCTACAGCTGTAAAAGATGAAAAGGTAAAAACAGGTTTTAGTATGGGCGGAGTGCCGGCTCTTGCTTATAATACGGATACCGGTTTTAGGTATGGAGCACTGGCAAACTTGTATTTCTACGGCGACGGCAGTAATTATCCTGCATATAATCATTCGATTTATATGGAGTGGTCAAGAACGACAAAGGGGAGTGGAAACATGCATTTGGAATATGATGCTCGTACGTTGATTCCTAATACCAGAATGAAAGCAGAGGTTCGCTATTTGACAGAACAAGCCCTCGATTTTTATGGGTTTAATGGGTATGAATCCTATTATAATTCAGATTTTTCAAATGATTCCCACGACGATTATATTACTCGTATGTTTTACCGACATGAACGAAAAATGCTGAGGCTTAAGGCTGATTTTGAAGGCAATATCGGTTCTGAAAAACTAAGATGGCTTGCCGGCTTTTCCTATAATAATGTGGAAATTTCATCGGTGGATATTGCAACACTTAATGACGGACAAGAGCCTGAAAATATGTTGCCCGATACAGCTACACTTTATGATAATTACGTTGATTGGGGAATAATAAAAGAAGACCAAGTTACGGGCGGTAATGTTACTTCCCTTAAGCTTGGGGCAGTATATGACACCAGAGACAATGAACCCAACCCGAACAGAGGGATATGGTCTGAAGCAATTTTGACAACAGCTCCGTCGTTTTTAGGAAATGATTATGCCTACTCAAAATTATTACTTACCCACAGGCAATATTTTACGATTGTTCCCGAAAGATTAACATTTGCCTATCGTTTGAGTTGGCAAGCAAGATTGGGCGGCGAAATTCCTTTCTATATGTTGCCTTTTGCCGTTGACTCAAAAAGAACAGAAGACGGACTGGGCGGAGCCAAAAATGTTCGAGGCGTCTATCGAAACAGAATACAAGGAAACAGCATGGCTTTCGGTAATTTTGAATTCCGATGGAAATTCTACAAGGGTGTTGTTCTTAATCAGAATTTGTATTTAGCTTTGAATACCTTTATTGATGCCGGAATGGTTACTGAAAAATATTCCTTTGAACCAACGGTAGTGCTGCCTGCGGAATACAGTGATTGGATAGATTATGAGGATGAAACCTTGCATCCGAGTTTCGGAGGCGGCCTGAGAATTGCATTAAATGAGAATTTTATTATTGCTGTTGAATACGGTCAAGCTTTTGCTGTGGAAAAAGACGGCAGCGGTTTTTATATCGGATTGAATTATTTATTTTAGAATCATGTTGAACTGATCCCTTTGTTTAGTAAATGTTTAACAGCGTACACTTTAAATGGTTTAATTATTTAATGATATAATGATATAATACCTTATTATTCAACAAAGACACTCTTTGTAAAAGTCAAATTATTAACCGTTTAAAGTATATATGAGTTCAGTTTAAAAAGTTATAAGGTTGAAAGTTTATAAAGTTAAAGTGCTAAAAATAAGAATTTTAAGTTAATTGTAAAATAATTTATAAAGCCCTGTTAATTCGGCGCATAGCTTATTTTACTAAAATAAAACATACTTTTTAGACCGGACTCATATATTAAATGGTGAACAAAATTCTAAAAACAGCAAAAGTACATATGATTTTAGAAATTCTAATAAAAAATTAAACCATTGAACCATTGAATCATTGAACCATTGAACCATTGAACCATTTTCTACAAATACTTAGAAAAGTTACCACTTTTATACGTCATCAAATGTTTAATAATCTGTTGAAATATAAGCTAGTTATTTTGGTTCTTGTGGTAGCTATGCCTCAGATATTAAATGCACAAAGGGCTGATAAAGAATCTGAAAAAAGAAAAGCAGAAATAATTTACAGGCTACCCGATTACTTGAAGTGGAAAACCTCTGATGAGAATATCACAGTCGGCGTTTTGGGCGCATCAAAATTCTTATTAAAGTACCTTGCCGATAAAGAAACTCAAAATTATCCTTACGGAAAATCTTTTAAAACGAGGTTTATCCAAGGGTCTCATGAGGTTAGCTCTTTTGATATAAGTATGCTGTATATCGGAGCAGAGTACAATGATGAGTTTCATGATATTATAGAAACCTTAAAAAATACAAACACGGTAATTATCACCGAAGAGTGGGGGCTTAAGAAGGAAGTAATGATTAATTTAACTGATAAGGAGGGTTGGCAAACTTTCGAAATAAACCCTACAAATTTGAATGCCGTCGGAGTAAATGTCTCGACAAGAATAAAACAGTCGGACGGAATAATCGTTGATGATAAGTATTTGTTTTTACAATCGGAGAAAAATTTAGAAGAGGAGCGAGAAAAAGTAAGAGCGCAGACCGAACGATTGAAAATGCAAAAAGTAAAACTCAGCATTCAGATACGAAAAATTGAACGGCAGGAGAAAAAGATTGAATTTCACCAAAAGGAAATTAAAAAACAGCAACAAAGAATTGCAAATCAGAGGAAAGAGCTGGAGTTATTGATAAAGAAAGCTAAACAGAATAAAGAAGAGTTGGCCGAGAAAATAATTGTTCTGCGTGAGAAAGAAATTGCTATTGAAAAGCAGAATCAAAAGCTTACGGCACAAAAGATTGAAGCCGGGAAGCAAAAAGAAATACTCGACGAACAAAAAAGCAAGATTGAAGAGCGACAAAAGAAGATAAAACAGCAAAGGCTTGAGATTGCATCTCAAACCGGCATCATTAAAACCCAACAAAATGCCATTTTGATTTTTAGTGTTTTGCTGGGTTTTATTATTATTTTGGCCTTTTTCTTATTTAGAAGTTCTCGCACTCAGAAAAGGCAAAATGTAAAATTGGAATCTCAGAAAAATGAAATTGAGATTCAGGCCGTTCAGCTTGAGCAAGTGAATAAGGAATTGGAAAAACTATCAATTGTAGCGAGTGAAACGTCAAATGCCGTGGCAATTTTATACCCCAACGGAAAGTTCGAATGGGTAAATACCGGCTTCACCCGAATGTATGGTTACACGTTGCAACTGCTGATAAACGAAAGGGGCGATAATGTCTTTGACGCCGGAAATAATCCCAAGGTTAAGGAAATTATATCAAAAGTTATTTCCAAAAAAGAATCTTTGAGCTATGAGAGTAAAGTTATAACCAGAGCCAACAAATCGGTATGGGCACAAACCACGGTTTCACCCACAGTTAACGGGGAAGGAATTGTTGAACGCTTGGTCTTAATTGATACCGATATTACGGAAGTAAAAAATGCGGAGGCAGAGATTGCATCGCAAAATAAGAAAATTACAGACAGTATTTTGTATGCTCGCAGAATTCAGAAAGCCGTTTTAACTCCGAAAGAAATAATCAGCAGCTATTTATCCGAACACTTTATCATGTTCAGACCGCGAGACATCGTAAGCGGTGATTTTTATTGGGCGGCAGAAAAAGAAGGCAAATTAATAATAACAGCGGCTGATTGTACAGGACACGGTGTTCCGGGAGCATTTATGAGTATGTTGGGGATAGCATTTTTGAACCAAATTATTGCAGAGCATGAAATTGAGAATATTAATGCCGGTTTTATTTTAGACGAATTAAGAAGTAAGGTAAAGTTGTCATTAAGGCAAACCGGAAAAGCCGGAGAAGCCAAGGACGGAATGGATATGGCGCTTTGTATAATTGACAGGGAAAAGATGCAACTTGATTTCAGTGGGGCACAAAATCCATTAGTCCTGATTCGAAACGGTGAAACCAAGCGAATAAAAGGCGATGACATGCCTATAGGAATTTCTTACCAAGAAGAGAGCTTTACAAACCAATTGATTGATCTTGAAAAAGAAGATCGGCTGTATATGTTCTCTGATGGATACGCCGACCAATTTGGCGAGAAAACAAAAAAGAAATTTTACTCAAAGCGCCTAAGAATGACGCTTGAAAAATATCATAAAAAATCTTTTGACGAGCAACATAAATTAATGGAGTTAACCTTTGATAAATGGAAAGGTCAAAGAAGTCAAATGGATGATGTTTTGCTTATCGGGATGAAAATGTGATTTTTCTGCTGAACAGTTATACTTTAAATGGTTTAATTATTTAATGATACAATCCCTTGCTATTCAACAAATACACTCTTTGTAAAAGTCAAATTATTAACCGTTTAAAGTATACATTCATTGGGTCTCATGGTCAAAATAATTTAATCTAAATTGAGCGACTATGAACAAAGAGAAGTGTCAATATTTTGAGAACAAAAGTGTTACAAAAAACAGGAGTGCACCCAACAGATACGGTGTTAAAATCCAAATCTTTTTTTAGGTTTAAATCTGAAAATCTATATCTTCTTCAGTATCATACTCAATAAACTCAATGTCAATATTAACCAAGTTTGAAAACCGGGTTCCCAATCCGAGCATATCTTCATCTATCGCATCGTAGTGCCATTTTATTTTTACGTCCCCTTTTTTGTTTATTTTGTTTATAGCCATGATAATTTCAAACACTTGTTTTGAAGAGGCGGTATTCAAATATTCAATATTAAAATTGAAAACGGACTCCGGATTTGGAGATTTAGCATATTTATTGATCCATGATATTACGGGACGATAAAATTCAACGGCATTTTCAGGTAAGGATGACTTGGAAATACTAAAAATTCCCTTCTGTGCATCTAATTTGATTTCCGGTGTATCTTCCGTTGCTTTTTTGAGAAATGGTTCCATATTGTATAATAATATTTTTTTATAATTGAACAGTTGCTTGAATAGCTATAAAATGATGTTTATTATCGTATTTTTTATTGTATATTTTAAGTTTTGCTTTTGTTTTTATGCGCATATCTATAAAGCCTAAACCCGTTCTTCTTTCATCATTGCCCTCGCCGGCCAATAATATTTTGTCGTATTGGTCGTACAGTTCAGACTGAGATAAATTATTTATAGTTTCAATTTTGTTTTTTACAGGTTGTAACTCTTTTTTGCAGATACAATTACCTGAGGTCAGGACAAAATTACCATCTTGTTTACTAAAGAGAAATACGCCCTTATTTTGTAGATCTTCATTCAAATGAGCGGTATGTTTACTAATATTTTGGAGCATTTCAACCATCAAAGCATATATTTTTTTGGAGGTTTTAGTAATATTCATTTGCCCCTTAATAATAGACAAAATGTTTAGAATAGTATCCCGGTTAAACTGCCCGTTGAAACTAACCAATACATTTTCGTTTTTTAATTCTTGGTCAAATTTCTTGATGGAGTGAGCCGTTGCTTTGGAGTCTTTTCTTTCGGTATATTTTTTATTATCTTCCTTGTGGCTTGAGATCTCAGTTCTGAAGTAGAAAAACGATGTCTCTTTGTCAACCGGGTCAAAATCAAAAACTAACTGTTTTCCCGACTTTCTGGCCATTTCAATCAGGCCTAAGCCGGCACCTCCCTTGTGTGAAATTTTACCCGAAATGAGAATTTCTTTACGGAGTTTCTTTAGTTGATTTTTTTCTAAAAGGTTTATTTGTTCCAGTTTTGGTTTTAAGATTTTTTCTTCCCCTTTTTTAATGGCGTTTCCGGTAGTTATAAAATATCTATCACTGTGTTTTTGTATGGCAAATACTTCTCCGTCCAACTCCGCTTCATCTTTTTCACCGTGCTTAGTAATATTCTGAAGACCTTCGACCATTAAAAAATAAATTCGCTTTTTAAGTGAACGTTCTTCGGTTGTTTTTAAGACATTGGCTTCAGCTAATGCAAGGATTTTTTTTGAAATAGATTGAGAAAACCCTCCTCGATAGACGTATTCAAAATCGTCTTTATCAAGAGTATTGAACATGGATGAAACCAGTTCAAAAAGCGAATTTGTGTTTATGTTATTGGGTTTTGCCAAAGTACCTTCTTTAAAAAATGTAAATTTACTATATTTTTTTTTAAATATTAAACGACTTCAATGTAATTATAAAAACCGGAGATTAAAAATGCTCAACTTTTATTCTCTGTGATATCATTAAAAATAGGATTTGAAAACGCATTTTTTAAGGATGCCCTATTAATCCAATTGCCGACTATCGATTATTTTAGTCCTACAAAAATTGTCCCGGAATTGATTAAATTGTTATTTAATATTTTCTGTTGGTTCGGAGTTAATTCTTTTTTTGAGTACTATCTGCCTCAGTTTTTCACAATACTACCATTTAATACTCAGTAAATCAATACTTAATGTTTCTTATGTAGTCCTGTTCGATAGTATTACAAGAATATTGTCGCAAATACTCGAGAGTATAAAGGTATCAAAATTTATACAAATGTTTATAAATATAATTGAAATCAATTTAAATTTCTTATATTAGCTGAAATAAATCATTAATTAAAAAAGGATAAATTATGGATAAGATTACAGTAATAGGAGCAGGAAATGTTGGTGCAACAGTCGCTGATGTTATTGCACAAAAGGATTTAACAAAAGAAGTTGTATTACTTGACATTAAAGAAGGTGTAGCAGAAGGAAAAGCTTTGGATATGTGGCAAAGTTCTTCAATACAGGGGTTTAATACAAGAATAAAGGGTGTAACTAACGATTATGAAGCTACTGCAGGTTCAGGACTTGTTATTATTACCTCCGGTGTTCCGAGAAAACCCGGAATGTCTCGAGATGATTTAATAATAACAAATGCTAAAATTGTTAAAGGTGTAACAGAAAAAGTTATAAAGCATTCTCCTGATGCAATTATTATGTTGGTCGCCAATCCACTTGATGTGATGACATATGCTGCATACAAAGTAGCTGACATTTCTGCAAATAAAGTTTTTGGTATGGCGGGAATTCTGGATACAGGAAGATTCCGAGCATTTTTAGCTTCCGAGCTGGATGTTTCACCCAACGACATCAATGCTCTTTTACTCGGCGGACACGGCGACACCATGGTACCGCTTCCAAGGTATACCACAGTAAGCGGAATTCCGTTAACTGAATTATTAGGGAAAGAAAAGATTGATGCGATTGTTGAGCGAACTAAGGCAGGTGGCGGAGAACTTGTCAGCTTAATGGGAACTTCTGCTTGGTATGCTCCGGGAGCAGCTGCTGCTCAAATGGCTGAAGCAATTGTCAGAGATCAAAGACGAACTTTCCCTGTTTGTGCTCGACTAAACGGAGAATATGGCTTAAATGATATTTATCTCGGAGCTCCGGTCATTTTGGGTAAGAATGGTGTTGAAGAAGTTATTGAAATAGATATGACCGAGGATGAAAAGGCTTTAATGGCTAAATCTGCCAAATCAGTGAAGGAAGTCATGGATACATATGATAATATGAAGATTGATTAAAGTAATTAATTTTTTGTATAAGAAACTCTCGATATTTTTATCGGGAGTTTTTTTATAAACATAAAACCGTTGAATTCGTTTTTATAAAAAAAATCAATATATTTGCAACCTTAAAAAATTGAAGAAACGTATATAAAAGAAGTATTTAGAAATGCAAAACAAAGGAACAATTACGATTTTTGCGGTATTATTGGCACTGGCCAGTATTTATCAGTTATCATTTACTTTCGTAACCTCTCAGATTAAGAAGGATGCTCAGGCCTATGCACAGGGAGATTATGACAAAGAGTTAAAATACTTGGACTCTATGTCAAGCAAAAAAGTTTATCCTTTGTTGGGATTCACTTTTAAAGAATGCCAACAGAGTGAGTTAAATCTCGGGCTTGACTTAAAAGGAGGTATGAATGTTATACTTGAGGTCTCTATCCCTGACCTTATTGTTAATATGTCGGAGAATAATGAAGACCCGACTTTCAGAAAAGCTGTCGCATTGGCCAAGAATAGACAAAAAGACAGTCAGAATGATTTCATAAGCTTATTTTATGAGGCCTTTAAAGAAATAGATGCTAATGCCCAGTTAGCAGCAATTTTTGGTACCTATGAGTTGAAGGACAGAATAAAACCCGGTACTACAGATGATGAAGTCCTCAATGTTTTGCGTGAAGAGTCAACCGATGCCATTGATAACTCATTAAATGTATTAAGAACTCGTATTGACCGCTACGGTGTGGTGCAACCAAGTATCCAAAAGCTCGAAGGAAATGCCGGACGTATCATTATTGAACTTCCGGGAGTAAAAGACCCCAAACGAGTCAGAAAACTACTTCAGGGAACGGCAAACTTACAGTTTTGGGAAACCTATTATTATACAGAATTGTATAATTTCTTTTATCAGGCCGATCAAAAACTGGCAGAAATAAAACGAAACGAAAAGAAATTAGAACAAGCAAAGGCCGACACAACAAAGGCAGTACAAGATACTACCGAATTGACCAACTTATTGGGTGATACCACCCAAACATCCGATGATGTTTTAGATTTAGGGAATGATTCTACCGATGTAGATACACCGAAATCATCGCAAACCAATCCGCTGTTTTCAGTACTTAATCCATACACCAATGACCAACGACAGCCGATAAAATCTGCAGCAGTTGGTTTTGCTCATGTTATGGATACTGCGGAAGTCAATGAATTGTTTCAAATTAAAAGTATAAAAAATATTTTTCCGGCAGATGTCATTTTTTCTTGGGAGGTAAAGCCTTTTGAAATTGAAAATGATAAAGGAGAAAAAGAAAAATATGTAAAGCTGATTGCTTTGAAAAGTGAAAAGCGCGGAAATCCTTCTTTGGAAGGCGATGTAATTACCAATGCTCGTGAAGAGACGGATAATACAACCGGTGAGTGGCAAGTATCCATGTCAATGAATGCTAAAGGTACTCAGGATTGGGCAAGAATAACAAAAGAGAATGTCGGAAGACAGATTGCTATTGTTCTGGACGGATATGTGTATTCGTACCCTGTAGTAAACTCCGAAATTACCGGAGGAAGTTCCTCTATTTCAGGAAACTTTTTGCAGGCAGAGGCAAAAGACCTTGCCAATATTTTAAAATCAGGTAAACTTGATGCTCCTGCTCATATAATCGAAGAAGAAATTGTGGGACCGTCATTGGGCCAAGAGGCGATTGAATCCGGTTTATTATCATTCATTATCGCCTTTGTACTCATCCTGCTTTACATGGTGTTTTTCTACAAATCTGCAGGTCTTGTTGCCGATTTGGCACTTATTGCTAATATCTTCTTTATTTTCGGCGTATTAGCATCGCTTAATGCGGTTTTGACACTGCCCGGAATTGCAGGTATTATTCTTACCATAGGTATGTCGGTTGATGCCAATGTGCTTATTTACGAAAGAATTAAAGAGGAGTTGGCTTTAGGAAAAGGATTAAAACTTGCTGTTGCCGATGGTTACAAAAATGCTTACTCGGCGATTATTGATGCCAACTTAACGACATTAATTACAGGTATTATACTTTATATATTTGGACACGGCCCCATTAAAGGTTTTGCTACAACACTCATCATTGGTATTTTGACCTCTTTATTTTCAGCCATATTTATAACAAGAATCATATATACAAATTGGTTGAAAAAGAATAAAGAAATAAGCTTTTATACTAAGTTTACTAAGAACCTATTTAAGAATACAACTTATAACTTTACCAAATACAGAAAAATAGCCTATGTGATATCAGGGTTGATTATTTTTGCAGGTGTTGTCGGCTTAGTCACTCAAGGATTAAATTTAGGGGTTGATTTTAAAGGCGGAAGAACTTATGTGGTTCGTTTTGACCAAGCTGTAAATACTTCAGATGTTGCCAAGAGCTTAGGAGATGTTTTCGGAGAAACTCCCGGAGTAAAAACATACGGGCAGAGTAATCAGGTGAAAATTGTAACCAAGTATATGGTTGACAGCTCAGAAGAAAATGCTGAATTACTGGCAGAGAAAGCCTTATTTGAGGGCTTGAGACCTCTGTTGGCCGACGGCACAGATTTAGATACGTTCCTGAGTGAGTACAGACAGAGTTCAAGAAAAGTAGGGCCGACTATCGCTGATGATATTAAAGTAGCCGCCATGTGGGCCGTATTATTTTCTTTTATTGCTATTTTCTTATATGTTTTCGGCAGATTCCGAAATTGGCAATTTGGTGTAGGAGCATTAGCTGCTCTGGTGCATGATGTTTTAATTGTACTTGGTATTTATGCATTATTACAAAATGTTATGCCGTTCTCTATGGAAATCGGACAATCATTTATAGCCGCAATTCTCATGGTTGTTGGTTATTCGGTGAACGATACAGTGGTTGTTTTTGACCGCATTAGAGAGTACACGGCTTTAAATAAGACCAAAGAAAGAAAAACAATATTTAATGAGGCCTTAAACAGCACATTAAGTCGAACATTTAATACTTCAATTTCTACCTTTTTGGTGATGTTGTCCATCTTTATTTTTGGCGGCGAAGTTATTCGAGGATTTATTTTTGCCTTAATGGTGGGTGTCGTCGTAGGAACATATTCTTCATTGTATATTGCTACTCCGGTAGTATTTGATACTGTAAAAGATAAAAATGTTGCGACAAGAGAGGTTAAAAGTAAACGCGATTATAAAGGCGGAAAAAAGAAGAAAAAGACAGGAAAACAGTAAGATAAAGTGTTTCAATGAGTATCTAAAAACTCGATTCCTGTTGGAATCGAGTTTTTTGTTTTACCGGTATATTAAATGTATTTGTGTTTACTTCTAATTTACGAAGTTAAAACAAATTGAAAATTCAGAAATCCTGACCCATGATATGATTATCAGGTGTTTGTAGTAATTTATTTGTAAAATAAAATTGTCCTATTTCATTGAAATTTTTAATTAAAAAATAAGGTAATAAGGTTTGAAATCCTGTTAATGTAAAATTCTACTAAGATACTGTGTTA
>JAYEIA010000096.1:0-2502 GCA_034659855.1 Bacteroidota bacterium | reverse complement strand
CACCGATACGGCAACCAACAGAGCCGTTTGGTCAAAACATTCTCTGTACGAAAGTCCCGGACCAATATATTCTGTGACTCAAAACTCCGACAAATCCTTATTTTTTGGTTCCGACGGCAAGGCATACTACATGCAACCCGACACTTCCGGAAATTATTCCGATCCAACAGAAATAAAGTTTCCCAAAAAAATTAATGAACCGGTTCAAGTTAAATATTTGACCGGCAAAATTTGTTTCCTCCAATCTTCCGGAATATATATCTTCGATGAAGACAAACAACACATCATAGCTCCAAGCCAATCAAGTCCCAAATTCGAACAATATTTGACTAATTATCCGGATATTTGGACAAAAGTTAATCAGTGGCAACCGGCGGATACATCAAGGCGGTATAAAAACTCAGAGTATTTGAATTTATTCAATAAAATACGAACAATTTACAGTGACCAAACTAAAAATATATGGCTGATAAACCAATCACAAGAGTTGTATAAAATTAGCCAAGACACAACCCTTACTGACTCAGTCAACTTTCAAGTATATATTACATCGGTAACCGATAAAAAAGACAGCTTGTATATTCCGGAGCATCCGCGGTTTTCATTTGATCGTAATGCTGTACGAATAAAACTTTCTGCTCCCTGCTATTTGAGTAATCAAGGCACACAATACCGCTATAAAATTCAAGGGCTGGATAATTACGAAGACTGGTCTCCCTGGTCTGAAAACCCGATTATTGAATTGTCTTTTATTCCCTCGGGCAACTACAAATTAGTCGTCAATGCCAAAAATATTTTAGGTGATATTAGTGATGAAAAAACCATGAAACTTTCCGTGGAAATTCCCTTTACAGAAACCGAAATGTTTTACTTCATTGTTTCTTTAAGCGGACTTGCTCTGTTTCTTCTGATATTTTTTGCCGGTAGATATCGCTTAAAACTAAAAAATAAAAAGTTAGAAGCTATTATTACCGAACGGACAAAAGAGATTACCGAAAAGAATACTGAACTTCAAACACAAAAGGAAGAAATAGAAACCCAAAGAGATACTTTGGCCGGTCAAAAAGATGAAATAGAAAGTCAAAGAGATTCGCTGTCCGAAAAAAATGTGGAAATTGAAAAGCAAAATAAGCACATTACCGACAGTATAAGCTATGCCAAAAACATTCAACAAGCTATTTTGCCTACTCAATTGCAAATAAAAAATCTTTTGCCGGATAATTTCATTTATTACCGCCCGAAAGACATTGTAAGCGGAGACTTTTATTGGTTTGCAGAAAGAAAAGACTCGGTGTATTTTGCCGCCGCCGACTGTACCGGGCACGGTGTTCCAGGAGCATTTATGAGCATGCTCGGCGTTTCACTTTTAAATAATATCGTTAATTCTTCGCGGAAAAAGGAGCTTATGCCCTCCGATATTCTCAGCCAACTCACCGAGCAAATCATAGAATCTTTACACCAAACCGGTGACCCCGACGAGGCTAAAGACGGTATGGATATTTCACTCTGCAAAATAGACAGAAAAACGAACAAGGCCGTTTTTGCCGGAGCTTTTAATCCGCTGTACTTGGTATGGAATGATGAAATCAGAGTGATTGAGCCCAATCGCAGACCGGTAGGAATTTATGAATTTCAGGATAAAGTAAAACCATTCAAGGATGAAGCCTTTGATGTCAGAAAAGGGGATATGCTCTACTCATTTTCAGACGGCTATGTGGACCAATTCGGCGGAAAAAGGGGACGTAAATTTAATATCGGGAACTTTAAAAAACTGCTGCTCAAAATTCACAAACTGCCCCTTGAGGAACAGCAGAAAAAAATTCACGAAACCATGCACCTCTGGATGAAAGACGAACCCTCTCAAATTGATGATATGCTTATCGTAGGAGTAAGAATCTAACATTTTTATATTCGAAAACTGTTGGGTAGTTTTCTTGCCGGAGGAATTGAAATCTTATAAGCAAACTTTATTTTGTTAAAACATCAAGTAGTTGTTTTATCTCTTCGGCATCCAACCCGCTCAATTGCACCACACCACCGGAAACCTTATCGGTAACAACGGGGGCAGAATATACTCGGCCGTCGAACACAATCAATATTTTTTGACCGACCCGTCCATTGGTTATTTCTTCTAATCGTTTGCCACCGGACGCACTAAACCTTATCTCAATCAAATGTTCATAATTTCTCTTTATTTCTTTGACATACACAAATTCATACAACCCAATTGCAGGTTGTTGCTCAGAGATATACACTTCTCCGGTATCTTTTACCGAAGTCAAAATTAACCGTCATCTGCCGGAATATAAATCCCCGACTTCTCAAATAAAGCCGGAGAAAAATCCTCTTGTCCAATCTTTCCTTTATCAAACAAACTGCACGAAACAGTTGTAAGCAACACCACCAAAAAAATTAAACGCTCTCTTTTCACAATAGTTCGTTAAATTTTTATAATTACCTGATATTCAATGCCTTACAAAGCAAGCCTTAAGCGAGTTAAAG
>JAYEIA010000095.1:0-12477 GCA_034659855.1 Bacteroidota bacterium | reverse complement strand
GACAAACATAAATTTTTAACCTTTCCGCAAATTTTTGAACATTTTTACGGAGCAAAAACCGCCCTTATTGCCGGTATAATTTCAGCCATAGGATATATTGGGTTTACAAGCTCTCAACTACTTGCCGGGGCAAAATTAGCTTCCGCCACTTTTGTGGAAATTGACTTACTTACCGCCCTGATAATTATGGGGGTTATTGCCGTAGTTTACACCGGAATAGGCGGACTGAAGGCCGTAATTTACACCGATACAATTCAGTGGATAATTCTAATGTCGGGATTGATTTTTATCGGCATTCCCATTTCATATTATGCCATAGGAGGTATCGAAACTATACAAGCCACCATAGGCAGCGAATTTCTTTCGATGACAAATATTTCATGGCAACAATTGGTGAACTGGGCGATTACCATAATTCCGATTTGGTTTGTAGGGATGACACTTTATCAACGAATTTACGCATCAAAAAGTGAAAAGCAAGCCCAAAAAGCCTGGTTTATTGCCGGCTTATTTGAATGGCCGCTTATGGCATTTATGGGCGTAACACTAGGCATGTTTTCTCGGGTTGCTTTTGAAAACGGCATGTTTGAAAGTCTTGGTTATAGCGTAGGTTCGGCTTTTGATGCCGAAATGGGGTTGCCGGTTTTGCTAAACACCGTTTTACCCGCAGGCTTAATGGGTTTAATGCTTTCGGCATATTTTTCGGCCATACTGTCAACGGCAGACAGTTGTCTTATGGCCGCATCGGGCAATGTGCAAACCGATATTTTAAGCAAAGTTTTTAAATTTAAAGAAGACAGAAAATCACAATTAAGAATATCTCAAATTGTAACCCTTGCCATAGGGGTATTGGCTCTTTTGTTAGCATCTTACATGACCAATGTACTCGATTTAATGCTGTATTCTTATGCGTTTATGGTTTCCGGATTGTTTATTCCGATACTTATAGCACTCTACGGCAAAAAGCCGAATTCAAAGGCGGCCGTTTGGGCTATGATATTAGGCGGAACGACGACGGTAGCTCTGACTTCATTCGAAATAAAATTACCGTTTGATTTAGATGCAAATATTTTTGGAATATCCGTATCAGCCATAGTTTATTTCATGGTTTATAATATCGAGAAATATGTCGAGGAAAGCACTTCTAAGCTATAGTGAGTGTAGTTTAAAAAGGTTAAAAGTTGAAAGCCTGCAAAGCTAATTGCTTGATGTTAAGTAAGTCAGTTAAAGTTAGTATATTTGGCTATAGTTTAAAACAACATGTTCAACCTCCGGAAATTTGAATATTATCTTGTAAATACGAAAATAGTATTGTGTTAATAATAAGGATTTTATAATTTAACAAAAACATGTAAATCCTGTCAAAAAAAAACTTTTTGGAGTACACTCAAAGATAAAATGTAAATTTAATAACTCCGGCACCTTAAGAATAAGATTTAGACACAAAAAGTAAAAGCTACAAGTAATTCCTGTAAATTATCAAGGATAATTCAGTACCTTTGCACTCTAAATTTTAGTGCAATGACAACGGCTCAATTATCATCAGAATATAAAAAGCATCCCAATTATAAGTCGCTGCATAAGTTTGTGCAGGCAAGCCGCAGAGGCAGAATTCAGCTCAAAGGACTACCTATAGAACAAAGTCCGTTGCCCGTTTCAGCGGTTTTGGATAACAGCAACCGACCGCATTTTTTCTGTTTGTTCGGCAAAGAAAAAGCCGCCTATTTCTATAATGATTTGCAGCAATTGCTTCCCGACAAGGACATTATGTTTCTGCCCTCATCCTATCGGCGTTCTGCCATAAAAAGTGCAGAGGTTAAGCCCGACAGCGGCAGTGTGGTTTTAAGAACAGAAATACTGAATAAAATAATTTCTGAAAAAGCCCCCGTAATTATCAGTTATACCGAAGCTGTTGCCGAAAAAGTTCCCGCTTTGGGTCAGT
This sequence comes from Bacteroidota bacterium, assembly GCA_034659855.1. Classification (GTDB taxonomy): domain Bacteria; phylum Bacteroidota; class Bacteroidia; order Bacteroidales; family JAADGE01; genus JAYEIA01. The sequence goes on along the minus strand of JAYEIA010000095.1, from coordinate 10,535 downwards.
TTAAAAGTAATTCGTTTGAACTTAAAAAAGGCAAAACCGTAAAAATTGATAAGCTCACGAAGCAGTTACAGAAATTCGGTTTCGTCAGTCAAGATTTTGTGTATGAGCCCGGCCAATATTCCCAGCGAGGAAGCATTGTTGATATTTTTTCATACTCCAATGATTTTCCGTTCCGAATAGATTTTTTTGATAATGAAATAGAATCCATTCGAACCTTTGATATTGTGACTCAACTCTCAAAATCTAAATTTGAAACCATTACAATTGTTCCCGATATTCGGAAGTTTATCCACAGCGAGGAACTGATATATTTGACGGAATATTTGAACAAGGACACCATCGTTTGGACCGATGATTTGGAGGCGGTTAAGTCAAAGTTTTCCGTTCTGACTTCGCCCGAAGATTCTGAATTTATTAATGCCGATAAGTTTATTAATGCGTTGGCTGCATTCTCGACCGTTGAATGTTCAGCCCAAAGTTATTTTGATGTTCAACATCAGTTGGAATATAATTTTTCGGAACAACCGGCTTTCAATAAAAATTTCGAAATGTTGGCTGCCGACCTTATAGAACGTAATAACCGGCATTATACAAGTGTTATAATTTCTGATCATGAAGATCAACTCAACAGAATAAAGAAATTATTATATTCTGAAGAAATTGCCGATGCTTTATTAGAGACATCCTATTCCACACATCCTATAGCCGATAAGAGTGAAGCGGTATTCGACTATAAAACAGCCTTAGGAAACCTCTCAACCGGTTTTATTGATCGAGATATGAAATTTTTGTGTTATACCGACCATCAAATTTTTGGACGATACTATAAATTTCAATTGAAAACAGCCTCATTCAAAAAAAGTCGAGAGTCTATAAGTCTCAAAGAATTAAACGATTTAAAGCCCGGCGACTTTGTGGTGCATTCCGATCATGGAATTGGAAAATTCGGAGGCTTACACCCTATAGATATTAACGGAAAAATACAGGAGGCTGTTCGCTTGTATTATAAAGATGATGATATTCTCTTGGTTAATATTCATAATTTGCACAAAATTTCAAAATATGCGGGGAAAGAGAGCGGAACACCCAAGATTTATAAATTGGGAAGTAAAACTTGGGCAAATTTAAAAAATCGAACCAAAGGGAAAGTCAAAGATATAGCCGAAGAACTCATAAAATTGTACGCTGCTCGAAAGGCCGAAAAAGGATTTGCTTTTTCCGGCGATACATTTTTGCAACACGATTTGGAATCTTCGTTTATGTATGATGATACGCCCGACCAAGCAAAAACGAGCGTAGCCGTAAAGTCCGATATGGAGGCGGGCAGCCCCATGGACAGACTGGTTGTGGGCGATGTGGGTTTCGGGAAAACTGAAATTGCGATTCGAGCCGCCTTTAAAGCGGCCTATGACGGTAAGCAAACCGCAATCTTGGTTCCTACAACAGTTCTTACTTTGCAGCATTATAAAACATTTGAAAAACGATTCCGAGATTATCCGATTGCTGTTGACTTTTTGAGCCGGTTCAAAACTGCCAAGGAGATAAAAGAGACGCTCAAACGCCTATCCGCCGGAAAAATTGATATTGTTATCGGAACACATCGACTAATCAGTAAGGATGTTAAATTTTATGACTTGGGTTTGCTGATTGTTGATGAGGAACAGAAATTCGGCGTAGGAGTGAAGGACAAATTAAAGAAAATAAAACTCAATGTGGATACCCTTACGCTCACGGCAACGCCCATTCCTCGAACCTTGCAGTTTTCTCTGAACGGTGCCAGAGATATGTCTGTTATAAACACAGCACCGCCCAATCGGTACCCCATTGAAACCGAGGTTCATCGCTTTGATAAAAAAATAATTAAGGAGGTTCTCAACTATGAAATAAGCCGAGGCGGGCAGGCATTCATTATTCATAACAGGATAGACAATATACGAGAAATTGAAAACATGGTTCATCGAATTTCTCCGAATATAAGTACTGCCGTGGTCCACGGAAGAATGAAACCCAAAGAAGTTGAAAAGGTGATGGCCGGTTTTATTAATGAAGAGTATGGTGTACTAATTGCCACCAGTATAATTGAGTCCGGTTTGGATATTCCCAATGCCAATACAATTATTATTAATAATGCTCAAAATTTCGGCTTGAGTGATTTGCATCAATTAAGGGGCAGAGTGGGGCGTTCGGATAAAAAGGCATTCTGTTATTTGCTGGCGCCGCCCAAGCATATGCTCAATAATGAAGCACAGCGAAGACTGGAAGCTGCGGAAAATTTTTCCGAATTGGGCAGCGGAATGAATATTGCCATGCGGGATTTGGATATCAGAGGAGCCGGCAACTTGCTCGGCGGTCAGCAAAGTGGGTTTATTGCCGATGTGGGTTTTGAAACTTACCATCAAATATTGGATGAAGCCTTGAACGAGCTCAAAGAAAAACAATACCGCAGCAATTTCACGGGTGCCGAAGATACCGCTATACCCAAAGATTTTAAATATGTTGCGGATTGTTCAATAGATACCGATTTTGAAATATTATTTCCGACAAGCTACATCCAAAACCTCACCGAACGATTGAAACTCTACAGGCAATTGGATAAAATAGCGGAGAACGGAGAACTCTATGATTTCAGAAAAAACTTGATTGATCGTTTCGGCGAGTTGCCCGAAGAATCGGAGGATTTATTAAAAGCCGTGGTACTCAGAAGACTTGGTATTGAACTGGGAATGGAAAAAATATTTCTGAAAAGAGGACTTTTGCGGGCATATTTTGTTTCAGATCAAGAGTCATCCTATTACCAGTCACAAATTTTTACGGCTGTTTTGGGGGCAGTCCAAAAATATCCCAAAAATATTCGTTTGGCTGAGAAGAAAAATAAACTCACACTAACCATTAAAAATATTCAATCGGTAAGTGAAGCGGTATTGGCTTTGGAGAAAATTGAGGAGGGTATAAAGTAAGAGAGATAATCTACCTAATAACGATGCTTTAATAAGTGAGTGAAATAGCGTGATTGTTTCTTGACCAAGTTTTATACGCCGTAAAATCGTCGTTTGGGAGACAAAAATAATTGAATCCCGTATTGACGAAAAATTGTAATTTCTTTAATATATTTGCCGTTTGAAGTAAATATATCACATGAAAGTCATCAAACAACTATTATTTTATATTGTAATCAGTCCGGTACAATTTTATCGGTACGTGATATCTCCGTTTACGCCCTCCAGTTGCAGGCATGTACCGACTTGCTCTTCGTATTTTATACAAGCAGTGAAAGTGCACGGCCCTCTGAAAGGATTTTGGTTGGGAATACGCCGAATTTCAAAATGTCATCCTTGGGGAACGCACGGCTACGACCCGGTACCTCCGGGCAACAGTCCATTTATTAAAACAAAGAAAATAAACCTAAATAATTAATTATTGTGTTTTCAAAAGCTAAATTTATTGTGTTAATAGTTTTAGTGGCAACAATTTTATTTCTGTTGCCCTATACTCGTGAAGTCGAAAATTATTCGGCCAACGATGTGCAGTGGGAACTTTTTCATGAAAATGAACGATATAAATCCTTTGATAAAGCACATTTTAAATTTATGGAGAAATTTACGGTTTCTGATAAGCTCTATGAATTGTCGGGCAAAGATATTTCCATAAAGGGGTTTTTGCATATTGACAAGATTGGAAAAGACAGTATCTTTTTACTCACGGAGAATCGGCTGGAAGTATGTGCTTTTTGCTCACATGACGAGTTGGCAAATTTAATTGTATTGAATATCGACAAAGAAAATCACCCTGCGAAATTCGGCATAGCTGAAGATGATTTTATTGTAGTTACCGGTGAGTTTCTGGTTAAAGAAGAAGTGCATATGCCACCCTTCAGAATTCAAAAAATTACGAACTTTAAAAAAATAGAAAATTGATGCATGAAATTGCTGGTATAGTTGTACAAGCATTGAAGATAACGGTTTTTGTTCTTATCATGATGATGGTTTTGGAATATCTCACCGTGCAGACCAAAAATCAATGGACAAAAACTCTAAAGAAAAATCCGTTTATGCAAATTTTATTGGCGGCACTTTTCGGAATTATTCCCGGTTGTTTGGGCACGTTTGTCATTGTTTCGATGTATATTCACAGGAGTATCGGATTTGCGGCATTGGTTACGGCGCTCATTGCTACATCAGGCGATGAAGCTTTTGTCATGTTCTCCATGATTCCGAACAAAGCTTTTCTGATAATGGGAATTATTTTGGCAGTAGCCATTGTTGTCGGACTTATTCTGCAAATTACGCTAAAAGACCCCTTCCCGGTTAAGCTAAGCGGAAAACATTTCAAGTATCACCAAGACAAAAAAGAATGTGAGTGTTTTCAGCCGGAAAAACTTCCGGAACAATTGTTAAACCCTAAACGGATTGTATTAATTTTGTTCAGCCTGTTATTTTTGGCTTATTTAATTTTTGCTCCGTCATTACACGGGCATGCTCATCATTTGGTTGAAGAAGACCATCATTCAGCTTGGGGATGGGAAAAAATAACCTTCTTAGTGGTCATTATTTTGGGGCTAATCATGTTTTTATCTGTTCCGAGTCATTTTGTGGAAGAACATTTGTGGGGACATGTTATTAAAAAACATTTTCTGAAAATATTTCTTTGGACCTTGATCGCCTTTGTTGCACTACATTTTGTAAGCCAACAGTTAGATGTCAAGGCATGGATTCAAGCCAATATATATATTGTATTACTTGTGGCTGTACTGGTAGGAATAATTCCCGAATCGGGTCCTCATATCATTTTTATTAGTTTATTTGCAGGCGGGGTGTTGCCCTTAAGCATATTGGTTGCCAATTCTATTGTGCAAGACGGTCACGGCTCATTGCCCTTATTGGCCGAATCCGGAAAAAGCTTTTTAATTGCAAAAGCAGTCAATGTATTTGTCGGCTTGCTTGTTGGGTCTCTGATGCTGTTTGTCGGGTTTTGAGTTTACTAATTATTGATTAATTTTGCCAAAGGAAAATCAAATAAATAGAAATACGTTTAATACGCACAATCTTAAAAATACAAATTAATGAAACTTATAACAAAAATTATTACCGTACTATTACTTTCTTCGTTCTTATTTGCTTGTGAATCCGAACCTTCGGAAAAAGAGCAACAGCTCCAAGCGACTATCGACAGTTTAAAAATTGTCAATAACCAAGGACAAAAATCTTTGAATGAATACGTAAAAGCTATTAATGAAATACAAGCCGGGCTTGATGAAATAAAGGAAAAAGAAAAAATACTGAGCAACCGGGCTGTGGGCGATAATGAAATTAAGGAAGAAGATGTAATGTCTATTAATAATGATATTGAAGCTATTTATGGACTAATGGTTGAGAATAGGAAAAAATTGAATTATTTAAAAAAACGATTAAAAAATTCAAGTATAGCCTCCAAAGAGTTCAAAGTTACTGTTGAGAATTTGACGACTAAACTGAATGAGAAAGATGCTTCCATTAGACAATTACAAGAGCTTTTGCAACAAAAAGAGATAGATATTAAACAGTTAAATGAACATCTAAATAAGATGGCCGTTGATATTGATGCATTAGAACAGGAAACCCAAGACAAGTCTGATATTATTGAATTGCAAAAAGATGAAATGAATACCGCCTTTTTTATTGTTGATGAAAAATCGGCTTTAAAGGCCAAAGGAATCTTGTCTCGAGAGGGCGGATTTATAGGAATCGGCGGAGTTCAAAAAATAAAGCAGAAAGAATCTGAGTTTGTGCGGATAGATATTCGTGAAAAGACGGTGATTGACTTGCAAGAAATGTCAAAGGCGGTTGTAATAACCGATCACCCCAAAGATTCCTACACTATACAAGAAAATGAAGACGGAAAATTGGTCTTACTAAATATTGATGATCCCGGTAAATTCTGGTCGATGTCAAAATACTTAGTTATTTCTATTAGATGATAAGGTTTTGTCATTTAACAATTAGACGCCATACCGGCTCCGGTTATTTTCTTATAAGAGGTACACATAAATTTTCCCGTATTTTAATATTGTTATATTACTGATAATCAGTTGAATTATTGTACCATTATACCATTAAATAATTGTATCATTACTTACACAATATTTTATGATTTTAATTGATAAACCCTATGTTTCAGATTACCTGAAACAAACCGTTATTAAAAATAATTTTCCGGTAATTGATACCCCTCAGGCTCGTGAATTGCTTGATTCGGAAGATGTAAATTATATTTCAGATAGTGAGGCTGCGGCAAGCTATGTTTCTCAGTCCAACCCGTTGGTTTATACCAATTCTGAAAATTCAATTGCTTGGGTAGAAAAACATTTGTCGCATACCGACCTGCCGAAACAATTAAAACAGTTTAAAAATAAAGCTGATTTTCGAGAATTGTTGTCCCCGATGTATCCGGATTATTTTTTTAAACGAATACATGCTGACCGTTTGCAATCGTTGGTTGCCGAGGAAATAGAATATCCGGTAATTATAAAACCGGCAGTCGGGTTTTTTAGTATGGGGGTACGCCGCATAGATAATGCAGAAGAACTTCCTGCGGTTGTAGAAGAGGTGAGGGCTGAAATGACAAATGCCAACGATTTATATCCTAAGGAGGTCATTGATAATACTGAATTTATTATTGAAGAGTTGGCTGAGGGAGAGGAGTTTGCCGTAGATTTTTATTTTGACAAAGAGGGTAGGCCCGTTATCTTAAACATAACACAACATTTGTTTTCTTCCGGAAAAGATATGAGCGACCGGGCCTATATTACTTCAAAAAAAATAATAGAAGAAAATTTGGAGCCTTTCGGCGAATTTCTGAATGAGATGAGTCATTATACGAAGGTGAATAATTTTCCGGCTCATATAGAGTTGAGGAAAGATGAAGCCGGCAGAATTGTACCCATAGAGGTTAATCCGCTTAGATTTGGCGGCTGGTGTTCCACCGGAGACTTGGCTCAGCATTTCTTGGGAGTTAATATCTACGAATTTTTCTTTGAGCAAAAGACACCCGACTGGTCAAAGATATTGAGCAGTAAAGCCGGGAAAATATACAGCCTCTTTATTTTGGAAAACAGCACAGGGCACAAAGCACAAGAAATACAATCTTTTGATTATGATTTGTTGCAATCAATATTTAAAACCCCTCTGGAGTTGAGGAAAATAAATTATAGTCAATACCCTATTTTTGCTTTTTTGTTTACAGAAACTGATGACTCTGAAACAGAAGAAATTGATAATATTCTGAAATCAAAACTGACGGAGTTTATTCGCTTGAAATAATTGTATCTGTTTGTTTAGATTTTGAAAATTTCTGTTGGGTTTGCAAGCATACCGTTGTGCTTCATGCAAAGAAACAATACAGCAATGAATAAACTTAAAGAAGAGTGAATTGAAATCCATCGCACAAATAGCACATTTGGTTTTAGCCGACACGCAGAAAAACCAACCCAAAAAAACCAAAAGAGCTATTTTTTGCCAACGCAAGCAAGACTACCAACGTTCCATTGTTCTGTGACTAATTCCTAAAAAATCACCAGCTTCTTTTAACGTCCCAAATTCACGTTTAGCCCATATTTTATATTTTTGTTTAAATAATTTCATTATCTCATCATGCTTATATTCTTTTGAAAAGATAAATTCATTATGCAACTCTGTTTTGTGTTCAGGGTATTTTAAATATTGTAAAAAGTCTTCAATGATTAGTTTGAATATATCATCTTCTTTATAATCCATTAACCTGTAATTATGCCAGTTAATACATAATTTGTCTAAGTCTCTAAAATTACCTGAGAGTTTTCTGTCTGCATTTTCTTTTAGCCATTTTATAATAGAGCCTTTTGGAATAGTCTTTTTTTCTGCAAAATTGAATTTTTTCCAAGTTGCAATAAAATCATTTTCAATATTTACTGAAAACTCTTTAAACGATTGGAATTTTACAACTAATTGCGAAATTCTATCAAAGAATTTATGAGAAAGATATTCTTCTGTTTTGTTTAATGAGCTTATGTTAAACACAGATGTGAAAATCAAACGAATATTATATAATTTTTCTGAAAACCCGTATTTCCCATTTTCTGTAATCATTAATTGAAATAAAAGTTCTTGACTTTTTGGAGACAATCTTTCAACCTCATTTATAATTAAGAACCCATTATTTGCTTTTTTGTATTGGCTTGTCCAAAACACTTCTGTTTCTTCCGATAAAAAAGCGTTTATAAATACGATAGGCTGTTTATTGCTAATTAAATTCTTAATCCAAAATGATTTTCCAGTACCTCTTTCACCCAATAAAAGAATAGGAAAATAACCAGGATTTGACATAAAAGATTTTAATTTCAAAATAATTGACTTCCTTCTTTCTGGTTGAACATATAATAAACTATCCATGTTAATGCTTTTTAATGCGTATTATGTAAAATATTAATGCGTATATTCCGCAAATATATACATTTTCATTACATTTGCATCAGTATTAATTAAATTTTTAAATAATGGCAAAAAAATCAAATCACAATGCGGATATAAAAAATCCGAACAAGGGTTCGAAAGGAACAAACAAAACCTATGATAAAAATCAAGGAGATAGAGGGAAACTGTTGAACCCAAATCAAAAAAAGTAGTTTTAAAACATGTAGCGGGTATTTATATCCGCTACCAAAAGAAGTTAAATGCAGATACTTAAAATAATTCATGGATACCCACCACTTTATAATGCAGGTTCAGAAGTTTACAGCCAGTCAATTTGTAATGAGTTATCAAAAAATAATGACATTACAATTTTTACAAGAGAAGAAAGTCCATATGAACAAGACTTTAAAATAAGAACAGAAAAACAAAATAACGGATTAACAATTCATTTTGTAAACAAGCGAATTGATAAAGACAATTATCGAAACAAAAATATTGACAGGAAATTTGCAGAAATAATACAAGAAAACAAACCTGATATTGCACATATCGGACACTTAAATCACTTATCAACAGGAATAATTGACGAATTAAAAAAACAAAATATTCCTATCGTATTTACTTTACACGACTTTTGGTTAATGTGTCCTCGTGGACAATTTCTTCAACGTAATTATGAAAATGAGAATTATTATCAACTTTGCGAAAATCAAAATGATGAAAAATGTGCTTTAAATTGTTACAATCATTATTTTTCAGGACAACAACAGGATTTCCAAAGAGATAAAGAATTTTGGACAGCATGGATAAATACAAGAATGCAAGAAACAAAATCAATAATTAAAAAAGTTGATATGTTTATTGCACCATCAAAATACTTGATGAATAGGTTTGTCAATGATTTTGAAGTTCCGACATCTAAAATTATTTATCTTGATTATGGTTTCCCTACTCATTATTTACAGCCTGTTGAACATAAGTCTACCGACACATATACCTTTGGTTACATAGGAACTCAAATTCCAGCAAAAGGGATTAATTTATTGATAAAAGCATTTTCAAAAATTGAAAAAAAAGCAGTATTAAAAATTTGGGGACGAACAAACGGACAAAGCACAACAGCATTGAAAAACCTATCAAAAGAAAGTAAAAATGAAATACAGTTTTGCGGAGAATATGTTAATCAAAACCTTGCGACAGAAGTATTTTCAAAAATAGATAGTATTGTAGTGCCTTCAATTTGGGGCGAAAATTCACCTTTGGTAATTCACGAAGCACAAGCCTGCAAAATTCCAGTAATTACAGCAGATTTTGGCGGAATGAAAGAATATGTTGAACATAATAAAAACGGTTTGTTATTTAAACATCGAAACGAAAATGATTTATTACAAAAAATGCTTTTTGCAATTGGAAATCCGAAAATATTAAAAGATTTTGGAAATATTGGTTATTTACACAGCAAAACGGGCAAAGTGCCTAACATTACAGAACATTGTAATGAACTTACGAAAATTTACAAAAAAGTTATTCAATAATGAACGATATAAATATTTGGAGAATAACTCTTGACACAAACCCTGAAGATTGTAATTTTCATTGCATTATGTGCGAAGAGCATAGTAATCTCAGCCATTTTAAACAAAAGTTATTTAACAAAACTGGAATAAAAAGGCGATTAATGCCGAAAGAGTGGTTAGAAAATATTTTTAAAGAAGCAAAGAAATTTGGAGTAAAAGAAATTATACCGTCAACGATGGGCGAACCGCTTCTTTACGAACATTTTGAAACAATTTTAGAATTATGCAAAATCAATGATATAAAATTAAACTTAACTACAAACGGAAGTTTTCCCAAAAAAAGCGTAGAAGAATGGTCTAAACTTATTGTTCCGATAACAAGCGATATTAAAATTTCATGGAACGGAGCAACAAAAGAAACTTCCGAAAAAATAATGCAAGGCAGTAATTATGAAAAACAACTACAAAACGTAAAAACCTTAATAAAATACAGAAATGAATATTTTGAAAAAACAGGGTATTATTGTCGTATAACTTTTCAACTTACTTTTCTGCAAAACAATATGCACGAACTTGTCGATATTGTAAAACTTGC
>JAYEIA010000094.1:0-12479 GCA_034659855.1 Bacteroidota bacterium | reverse complement strand
GCATTTATATAAGTCGTTTATTATAAACTTTCAACTTTATAACTTTTTAAACTGAACTCATTCATTCTCTGAAATATATAATTCAGATTTTGTTTTATATTCTGAATCATCGGCATATATAAATACACAACTTCCCCCTTTAATTAAATCAATAATTTCTCGGCTCACCGATTGAACCAGAGCCGGACAGCCCCAACTCCTGCCCAATCGTCCGTTTTCCGAAATAAACTCAGACGAAACATACCATGCTCCGTGAATTACTATTGCACGACTTCGGGCATTGTTATTTATCCCCTTCTCCAAACCGTCCAAACGCATTGAATAACCATTTTTTCCGACATAGCTTTCAGCTGTTCTGAAAAATCCTAAACTCGATTTTTGTGAGCCGGCTTCATTTGAAAAATGAAGAGCCTTATCTGCTCCGGTATTCATTCCGTGAGCAATATATTCATTATATATCAATTCCCTGCCCACTTTATCAATTAAATAAAACCGCTTTTCAGTTGATGCTTTTGAATAATCAATAATTGTGAGATATTTCTCATTCTCGAATAAAAGGCTGTTGCTCACATTCCAAGCTGTTTTAAACACCCTATAGTCCATTACACCATTCAATCCCAGAGTTTTAAAAACTAATTTAACGCTGTCGGAATTAGTCTTAGAGCCTTCTGCAGTTCTCTTTTCAGAGGAAGACTGATTACTGCAAAAAACGACAGTAATGAACAAAAATATTACAACAACAGAAAATCTCATATACATTATTTTTTTACAGAAAACCCAACACGTTCGAGACTCTCTCCTATGCTGTAATAATTCTTATTGGCGTAAGACAGCAACTCATTTCCGGTAAAATCTATTTTTCCGGTTTTTTTGTTGATGTAATTTTCTACGGCTTGTACATTTACCACATCGGCAATAAACATATCGTGCGAACCTAAAGACAATACACGGTTTACCTTGCATTCAATATTCACGGGAGCTTCCTGAATAAGCAAAGTATCAATTTTTTGTGACGCTCCGGGAGTGAAATTACTTTCTTTAAATTTGTCATAATCTCTGCCTGACTTAACACCATTGAAATCCACAGCTTCCAGCATGGTTTTATCAGTCAGGTTTATTACAAACTCATGATGTCTCTTTATAATATCGTAGGAATGCCTGTTCTTTCTAATGGAAATATAGAGCATTGGCGGCTCGGAATTTATGGTTCCTGTCCATGATATGGTTATTAAATTCGCTTCAGACTTTGTTTTGCCGCAACTTACTAATACTGCGGGCAAAGGATATAAATAATTTCCCTTTTCAACGGAAAATTTTTTGGGTTTTATCATGTTTCTGCTTTTATTAGTAAGTACTTTATAAAAATAGCAAAATTATTTGATATTCTCATGGCTATTGTATTATAAATGTATTAGAAACTAACATTGTTTTGTTTTGTATTAATTTATAGAAATATAAACCGGTTTTAAAATCTTGTTTGTTTATTATAAATTCTTTACCAATTGTTTGTGAAGAATATACTTGTTGTCCTAAAATATTATGGATATACAATTGTACTTCTGAAAAATATTTTTTTTGAAAAAATAATAATTAATTTCAGTTTTTAAACATCTTAAAACGTTAAATTATTTCCACCTTAACTTTGCCCTTTTTCTGTACTGCGAATAGGGAGTATTTTACAGTATTTATTAGAACTGTAACAAACATAGTTAGACGGACATAATAATAAAATCATTAAACAATGAAAATAATAATAACTACAGCTGTCATAATAATTTTCACATCAAGTCTAACAGCACAAAATTATAAAAAGTTCTATTTTGGTGTAAATGTAATTGCGCCGTTTACACAAACAAATTGTTCAAAGTTTATATGTACATGGCCACTCACAGCACCTTCGCTCTCCAACAGAGAGCATGGAGCAGCAATAAATGTCGGATATTATTATAAAGAATATCAAGCCATTGAATTAAGATTTTCAAAAGGCATGTCAGATCACAACTTTAAGAATCATCAATTACATTTTGGGTACAATATTCACATCTTACAAAAAATGAACAAAGAGAGAAAAAGAAAATTTAAAGGGCTTTATTCCGGATTATTTATGAATATGAGAAATAATGAATTTTCTAATCTTTCGTTAAATACTATTTTCACTTATGCAGTAATCGGTTATAGGATAGATAATAAAACAAATCCTTTTTTTATTGATTTACGATTAAATCAAATATTTTTTTCTCATAGTTTTTCTGATGCAGAGCTTGATGTACATGTCCCTGATAATCATATAAGAGGAACACAATTATTTGCTGAACCTCCGGCGTTATCTATAAATATTGGATTGAAATTTTAATAAAATTTATCCGAAAGAAACAATAGCAGACTTCGTCTGTTTTAATATAAAAAAATGGACATTATGTATAATTGCAAATGCCTGAATGCCTGACAAAACAAATTTTGAAACAAATTCACATCTATCGCTATCTGTATCATTGGCAGGTATTTAGGTCTTTTACAAAGAATACCTGTGTCCAATTATATCGTAAAATCATATAACAGCCTTTATATTAAAGGAGTACCGCTATTAAAATTATTAAAAAAGGAGAAGAATTAAAATTATTAGTTTTGGTTTCATGCCTGAGAGTTGAAAATTTATAAAGTCAGAGATCCTGACCTTTCGTAGTTTAAATTGTCACAAAATATTGAACATCGCAATAATTTGTTCTATATTCGATATTCAAAAGACGACAATCCCAGTTTACGAACAAAAGGGTGTAATCTATTGATAATCAAATTATAGGTCAGGAGTTCTGAAAGTAGAAAGGGGAAAATACTATATGAGGTAAAAGAACAATTTGTTTTTGGTGTTGTGCATGAGGTTTGTTTTTAGTTTTGTCAAATATACTATTTCAAATTGAGTAAAATAATACTATCGTATTTATTGACTTCCAAAAACTTAGCCTTTATTATAAAAAAAACTGCCGAAAATCAGGGTTCTCGGCAGCTTCTTCAAATAAAACAATATTTTTTAATTTCCGTAAGAAAGTCGAATCCAATCAACCTCCCAAGTCGTGGCATTGTTAGAAGGACTTTGGTATTCAAAAGCAATATATACTGAACTTTCTCCGCCGTATGTCGAAAGATCAATATCACCGGAATTAATAAAGTTCCAACTGTCGCCGGCGGGCATATTAAAACTCAACTCCGTCCATGTTGCTGACGACGGTTCGCTTTCTCCGTCATAATCGGTACTAATCAAAACTTTTATATCATCTTCCCAGCCCCCGTAATAACCGTAATTTACGGCATGCTTAAATGTCAATACCGGATTATCTATTGTGCTGAAATCAAAGCCGGACGACAGCATCCAATCTTCACTTTCTTCATACGCTTTACTGTAATAACCGGACATTATTGCATAAGTCGTGCCACTGTGGCTGTCTTGTACCCAGGTATTTTGATCTCCGAGCAGATTAAAGCTTGTAAAACTTCCCAAGCCGTCGTTGAAATCTTCAGAGAAAAATGCCCCGCATCGTTGGCCTTCCATATCCAGTTCTTCGGGTTCTCTGACTACTAATTGGTAGTCGCCGTTATAGTAATTAAGAATTCCGGTAAATGTTCCGTTTCCTGAGGGAATGGTATTTCCGGCAAAATCGGCGTAACCGCTTGTACGCACCATCTCAGAGTTTCCTTCGCATGTTTCAAGAGTTCTGCTGTAATCTTTCTGATTAACAGCATCGGCAAAAGTTCCGCCCAAATCCGAGAGGGCAAATTGAACATTCTCAATTTTTACAATGGTATTTATACGTGCGGTATTGAATTGATTAAAAGAAATTAACTCGGGCTCTATGACCACTCCGCCGCCGGATTTAAACATATAATCCTGTATCATAGGCTCTTCAATTCTGCCCACGCTTCCTTGGTAATCTCCGCCTAATTTAATTGTTCCGTTATCGTCACCAACATACAAGCCGGCACATTTTATATACACCAAGTCGCCGATATGGTACAAATTGTGCAATTCATATCGATTGAGCCCGATTTCAATTCCGGCGGTACTATCCTGCAGTACAATGGCTTTATAATAGTTGCCGGTTACATCATTGGCTACCACTGTTCCGCGGATTATTACACTGTCGGGAATCGGGGTTAAGCTGTCTCCGTAGAAAGCTTTCAGCTCGTCTATGGTTGTATTTGCTTCAAAATCGACCGTATAGCTTTGCTTCTCTGCATCCTCAAAGTCGTAGTTTATACATGAAGCCATAAACAATACGCCGATCATACTAATAAATAAAAGCGTTTTTGTATAATTTTTCATAATCCTGTATTTTTATTTTTTGTTCCGAACAAATGGCTTAGAGAGATTATTCACGCCAAACCATCTGTTTCAAATATATTATTCAACCAACTATTTTGAACATCTGTCATTGGTAAAAACAACTTCCTCGGCTGTTCTTATCTTTAACTGATAGTCAATAAATTTGCCGTGTATTCCAATGATTTCTCCGTTGCCGTGGGGCAAACTGTCATTGGCAAAATCAGCATAGCCACTATTTCTCAAATCCAACACATTGCCGTTGCAATCCTCTAAAACAACCGTTCTGTCTTCGAGATTTATTCCGTCGGCATAGGTTTGATTCGGATTTTGAAATTGTAAACTATCAAACTTTACCAATTTTCCTAAATCTTCGTCATTTAACTCCCCAATGGTTACCAACTTCGGCTCAACGGGTACACCGCCGTCAGATTTAAAAATATATTCCTCGGCTTCCTCTTCCGTTATACGATCAACATCAGATCCAATACCCAATTGAAAGACTTCATTATAGGTTCCCAAATACAAACCGCTGCATTTGACATACACCAATTGTCCTACCGGATATATTAAACTCATATCGCTGTTGTCGATGCGCATACTGATTGCTGCTGTACTATCCTGCAAATAAATTTCTTTATAGAAATTTCCGGAGGCATCATTGGCCGTAATTACTCCCTTTATAATAATATTGGTATCTATAAAAACATTGCTGCCGGAATAATAATCTTGCAATTCGGCAATCGTTTTATTCGCTTCAAAATCCACGGTATATTCTTTTTCAGGTACCACGTCAAAATCTTCTTTAACACAACCCGAAATCATATACAATACAAGGACTGTAATACTTAATAATTTAATAGTTATTTTCATGATTATAATAATTTTTAGAATCTGAAATTAATGTTTAAATAATACTGCATTCCCGAAAAGTAATAATACTTAGGAGGAAATTTCTCTAAATTTTCATACGAAGCATCAATTCTTCCTTGTTCATATCCCCCCGTAATAATACTTCTGTCATCCAATACATTTGTAATATTTAAACTGATTGACAGATAATATTTATAATCAAATCGGAATGATTTTCCTAAGAAAGCATTCATGGTGAATGATTCGGGTAATCGCTCTTGCTCAGTTAATTGTTTAAAGTCATCACTGCTGTGATCTATCAATGCTACGGCATCAATTGTTCTGGTCAATGCACTGAATGGTAAATATCGGTCGGCTAAATAGTTTCCGTTAACGCCAATCCACCAATAGCCGGGAGCAAAATATTTGAATCCGACAGAAGCTGCAGTTTGCGGTGTTCCCGAAACCAAGAAATTCTCGACATAAACAGTTTCATGATCATATTTCACATCGGCGCTGTTGTCCACATATACACTAAATTCAGGTCTTGAAGTCCACCTGTAATAACCTACTGAGCCCACACCGTAGATTGATAAACCGGGAAGAACTTTATATTCAATTCCGGCTTCCAAGCCTTGGTGAGTTTTATCGATACCGGTCATCACAAAATTCACAAAATTATGATATCCGTCAAAATAGAAACTTCTTACTTTGGATTGTCCGTTAAATTCGGTATAAAAGGCATCAAAAGTTGCTTTGAGCTTAGGCCCTTGGATAACATAGCCCACTTGACCGGACATAATGGTCTCGTCCGTTAATCCGTCAACTGTTTGATTTCTTGAACGAGGCGATACAAACGCATTTCTGAAATACGGTGCTTTTGTCAAATAAGCGGCATCGGCATGAAAGTAATGCATACCGGATACCTTATATTTGGCACCAAATTTTGCTCCGTAATTCATAAAATCCAATTTCTCTGAATCTCCGAAAGAGTTTTCCGGAAATTTTCCGGTTTTCATATTTCCTGTTCTCCAAAACTCAGTGTATGAACCATATCCGCCAAGGTAAAAATCAAAATTATTTTTGGAATAGGAAACCTGAGCCCACAATTGTGCATTCTGAACCGTTGAGTTGTAATCGTTACCGAAAACTTCACCAATAGTATCAACGATATGGTTCGGGTGGTTTAAATCATTATCGGCAACATCTTCACCCACCAAATCTCTTTCGGCATATTTGTCAATATCCAGCACATAATCACCCCCCATTAAATCGTATAAGGTTTTATAGTGTCGGCCATAGTATGCTGTGGCTTTAATTCCGGCCACAAGTTTCAAGTTATCATTCAATTCATTGGAATACACGGTATTAAACTTGTATTGATTGTTTTCATTTCTTCGATTTTCAATGATATACTCCGAACGCAGCCCGGATACCGTATTTCCGGCTATTCCGTCGGCATTAAAAATTTCATCGTAACTTGCTAAATTCACTTGATACATGGCCTCCCAATCCAACTGTCGTTCTCCGTTTTCAAACTCAGTTGTTCGTCTGTCAATCGCATCCTGACCGTCCATATAGCTCGGTAAATATCTGTAATAATCCGGTCTGGGATCCTTGGCGCTGTACCAGTTCAACGAAGTTTTATTATATTTTCCGTTGGAATACATCAAGCTTGTTTTTAAACTGCTTTTTGAGCTTATATCCCAGTAATGTGTCAAGTAGGTCATTGGAGTGTATCCGTCGCTTATGCGTGCATTGCGTTTTTGGTCTTCGTACCATCCCCAGTTGGGGTTATATGTCGTTCCGGCCAAATCGTAAACCTCTTGAGTGGTGGCACTTCGTCCGCCTCGTCGCGAGGGGGCTCCGAAAGTAACCAAACCAATGCTGTGTTTGTCATTAATTTTCTTTTCTACTGAAGCAAAGTAAGCATAGGCATCATAGAATGTACCCTCAGTATAGCCCTCTTGTGCATAACGCCGAGAACCGGATACGGCAATAGCTAATCCGTTTTCCATCATTCCCGAAGAATATAAAAACATGGCTCGGTGATGATAATTTCTGTTGGAAAATGAATAGGTCAGCTTTGTGCCTGTTTGTATGCGTGACGCTCTTGTGGAAATTGAAGTATAACCTCCTACTCCTCCAAAGCCGAGGTCGTTATTTGTAATTCCTTTTTCGCTCACTTTATTTCTGACGGCATCATTGAGTCCGCCCCAGTAGGCCCACACAGCTCGTCCCGATTCCGGGTCGTTGGTCTGAATTCCGTTCATGTGCAAACTGGTATATCTTCCGTCGTATCCTCTCATCTTGAACCGCATGGGACCAAAATTATAGCCTGCCGTTGACATAAAGATATCTTTAGAACCATGCAGCACGCCGGAAAGATTAGTTTCCAAACCGCCGTATTCCGAGTCCAGTTCCTCAGTAGAAAGCTCAATAACGACATCCTCCATATCGTTGGTTGCCGGTTGCATAAAAACAACCCCTAAATCTATATCTGCTGTTTTTACTGAAACCTGCTTTTCAATTTCGGAGTAGGCTCCTAATAAAAATATTATGGTATGGTCTTTATTCGGCTCAGAAGTTAATCGAAAAGCACCGTTTTCGTCGGTCACAGTTTCTGCCGCTCCTTGAAGTTTTACCTCAACTCCCGAAAGCGGTTCCTGAGAATTTTTATCTTTCACCGTACCGGTTATCAACTGTTGCCCCAAAATTGGTTGCAAAGCAAAAACAGGTAAAATGATTAAGAACATTAGTTTTTTCATAATTTACTGTTTAATTTTTAAATAATTATCGTATTTTCGTCAATCCATAAAAAAAGGAAGCCAAAGATACAATTTTAATCATTCATAAAAAAAATACGTCCTTCTGTCAAAAATCACAGAGTCTATTACTAAATTTGTTTTAGCATTATCTAATCAGCATTGTCAGAGCCGTTTAATTTAACCGAATTAACTTTGATAAAGGCTCAGGAGTTTAAAATTCAAATTTGCAAAACTGCTTAAGAACAGTTTAATAAACAGGCATACTTTTCATGGGCGAATCATATTTATTCAATTTTTAACTAAAGAAACTATTAAATCCATAAAAAAATGAAACATTTAATAATTATTGCATTACTAATTTTCTCAATAGGGCTGACAACTAACGCTCAAAACAAACAATACAAGATCGCTTCTGTGGCGTTTTATAATCTTGAAAATCTTTTTGATACGATTGATTCGGAAGATACCTACGATTATGAATTCTTGCCTTCAGGAAAAAAAGGTTGGACATCGGAAAGGTATAACAAAAAACTCCTCAAAATGGCTGATATCATTTCTCAAATCGGAGAAGAGTATATCAAAGGCGGCCCGCAAATTTTGGGGGTTTGCGAAATAGAAAACAAAACTGTTTTGGAAGACCTTATTAATACACCGCAACTCAAAGCATCGAACTACGGCATTGTACACTACCAATCGCCCGATGAAAGAGGGGTGGATGTGGGTTTGCTGTACAGAAAAGATTATTTTACCATTTTGAGTTCAAGTTCTCATGTCCTGAAATTTGATTTTGACAAGGACGATGAAACTCGAGCCCAACTATTAGTGAGTGCCGAGTATGATAAAGACAGCATGTATTTTATTGTAAATCACTGGCCTTCGAGAGGAGGCGGACAAAAAGCCAGTGCACCCAAACGAAATGCAGCCGCCGATTTATCAAGACAATTGGTTGACTCAATATTAAACATAAATCCGGATGCAAAAATAATCGTAATGGGCGACTTAAACGATAATCCGGATGATGCCAGTGTCAAAAAACACTTGAAATCGGGAAGAAATAAAAATATGCTGAAAAAAGGAGAATTATACAATCCTTATTATAATGTGTACAAAAAAGGAATTGGAACCACCGCCTATCGCGATGCTTGGAGTTTATTTGATCAACATATCATTTCGCAAGGGCTTTTATCCAAAGACAGAAGTAGTTTTGTGTATTGGAAATCAAACATATTCAGAAAAAAATTCATGCTTACCAAAGAAGGAAGATATGAAGGTTACCCCAAAAGAACTTTTGCTTTTGACAGATTTCAAAACGGATACAGTGACCACTTTCCGGTCTATTTATTCTTGATAAAAGAAGTTAACAAGTAAGTAGGTAGGAAATGATACAATTATTTAATGGTATAATAGTGCAATAATTCAACTGATTATTACTAAGTTTAAAAAATTGAGCCCAATAAGCCGATAGTGAAAGGTTGAAATGCCAATGATTGAGCCTACTCCGGAAAATCAATAATTTTGATGCGTCCGATTTTAAAGTTCTTTATACTATATGACTTTTCGGACTTGACTCCCTTAAATCTGCAAGTCAAACATTAAATACCTGAATACCAGTCGGGTGAAAATACCCGACCGGTGCAGTCTGCACGTTGCAGGTGTTTTCGCCTGCAAACGATTACTAAAAGACTTGCGGATTTAAGAGACTCAATTATTTTATTTAAATGAAGTTGGGAAACATCTAATTGTCAAAAAAAATAAAAAATAATTGAAATTTTTGTTAAATTTCCTTATTTTGCATTTTACTTTATTAAATTAAATTTAAAATTATTAATTTCGTAACGTAATATTATTAACATTTGAAAAATTTAACATTATGAAAAAATTTCTATTATTAGCCGCAATGGCACTGTTTATTTTTACAGGAACAACCAACGCTCAGCTTTTCAGCGATGACTTCCAAGATGAAAGCATGGATGATTGGACTACTGTAGCTCCTAACTATCAGACTAATCCTTATACTTGGCACATAGCAGACTACCAGGGAGCATTTTACATGAGCGTTGCTGCTTTTGACGGTACCAATCATGCTACGGAACAATGGGTTATCAGCCCTGCATTTGATGCTTCCGGAACAACTGGTTTAGACATTACTTTTGACAACAGAGGACGATACGCTCCACTCCAAAACTTAGAAGTATATGTATCTACTGACTTCGCCGGTGACAGTGCGTCTTTCGATGCCGCAACTTGGACACCGGTTACAGGATTTACATGGGATACAAACTATGATGACTATGACTGGGTATTAGCTACAACATCATCAATTACAATGGCAGGCAGTGCTGATACTTACCTTGCATTCAAATATGTATCTGAAGACGGTGGCGACGGCTCCGGCGGAAACTGGACTATTGACAATGTAATTGTTGATGGAAGCACATCAGTTGGTTCAATTGCAAGTACAACACGAATTTATCCTAACCCGATTCAAAACACATTGAACATCAAATCAGAAGAGCAATTATCTTCTGTTCAGGTTCTTAATGTCATCGGACAAAGAATAATGAGCATTGAAGCTAACAGCACATTTGTGAACGTAAATACCGAAGCACTTAATTCAGGTGTTTATTTTGTAAGAGTAACAGATGTAAACGGTGCTGAATCAGTAACAAAAATTATTAAGAAATAAATATTTTCGGAACATTTTTCCGATTATTTCGTACTATAACGGTAAGGGCAATTCCTTACCGTTATTTTTTTACTCTAATAATTGGTATCTTTGCATTTTTTATAAGAATAAAACTTAATTTAACATGAAACAATTCACATTATCGGCACTTTTAATAATTATGAGTTTTACTGTTGCTTCGGCTCAAATTCCGGATAGCTATTATGACGGAACTGAAGGCCTAAGCGGAGAAACTCTTCGAGAAGAGCTTCGATCGATTATAACATCCGGGCATCAATCCAACGACTATGGTGATTTATACTACTACTATGAAAGTACCGATAATGCCGGCGGAAATAAAGTTTTTGACATGTACTCCATGGACGAAAACGGAAATGCTGATTACTATTTTTATTTTAACAATAATCAGGAATGCGGAAATTACGGCGGCGAGGGAGATTGCTTCAACAGAGAACATTCAGTGCCTCAAAGTTGGTTCGGAAGCAATTATCCGATGCAGGCAGATTTATTTTTAGTTGTTCCGTCTGATGGTTATGTGAACGGACAACGCAGTAATTTACCCTATGGAGAAACCAATTCTCCCTCTTGGACTTCTACCAACGGAAGCAAAAAAGGAAGTTGTTCTTACCCCGGCTATTCAGGAACAATTTTTGAGCCTATTGATGTATTTAAAGGCGACTTTGCAAGAGCTTACTTCTACATCGCAACTCGATACAAAAACGAGCTTAGTGAGTGGAGCGGCGACTCTTTCAGCGGCGATAATCTTTCCGGATGGACTGCCGATATGCTCATTGAATGGCACCAAGCAGACCCGGTATCTCAAAAAGAAATCGACCGAAACGATGCGGTGTATGATATTCAAGGAAATGCCAACCCCTACATCGATCATCCGGAATGGGTAGAGTGTGTTTGGTTAAACAATTGCAACACCTTAGCTTTTACATCCTCCCCAATTACTACGGCTATGGAAAACACAAACTATACATACAATATCACCTACAACGACGATGAAAATAATGAAAGATTCACCTGCACAGAAAAACCGGCTTGGCTTACATTCAGCAAAGATGAAAGCAACAATACCGGAAGCTTAACCGGAACACCCGGCACCGGAGATATTGGTAATCACAATGTTACGCTATTATTGGAAGAAAACGGAGAAACAGCAACCCAAGAATTTACAATAAATGTTTCTGCATATCAAAACATTGTTACGGTTTTTGATAAAGATTTTGAAGACCAAAGCTTGACTTCAGGCGGTTGGTCTCAGCAAAGTGTTACCGGTTCTCAAGTTTGGGAGGTTCCGGCTGGCCTCTACGGACACAATGATTCCTATTGTGCTAAAATAACCGGCTACGACAACAGTTCCTATGAAAATGAAGACTGGTTTATCTCGCCGGAAATTAATCCAAATGATTATACGGCATTGACTTTCTCATTTTGGAACACTTCGGGCTATCAAGACAATCAGTCTTTTGAGTTTAACTGCTACTATACGGAGAATTATACCGGGAATGTAACAACCACAAGCTGGACTATTATAAATAGCATCACTTGGCATGACGGTTCTACCTATTGGGAATGGACAAATTCGGGAGAATTAGATTTGTCTTTCCTTTCCGGAACGGCCGCTCGAATAGCTTTTGAGTACAATTCAGACAACAGTAATTCTTCAACCTGGGAGCTTGATGACATTCTGCTGGAAGGTGAAGTGGCTGCCGAGAGAAATGACATGACTTATAACAAACTGAGAGCTTATCCTAATCCGGCCAATGAAATGATTTATATTGAAAATTTATTTATCGGAGAGCAATTACAGATTTATAATATTATGGGAACTGCAATTCATACTCAAAAT
>JAYEIA010000093.1:0-2519 GCA_034659855.1 Bacteroidota bacterium | reverse complement strand
TTAAACTATTCATGTAAAAAAAACTAAAATACAGTAAAATAAATTATGCAAAAGTGAAAAAATACACTAAAATCATTTTTATAAAAGTGATTTTCGGGCAAAAGACAGCTACCTGTTTGAGCTTGGAGGAAGAAATAAAACCACAATTTATAACAGACAAATGTAAATAAATTTAATATTTGTAGCTTATAACAGACAAAATTGTTAAATTTGAGCGATTTGTAAATCGTAAATGACAAAACCGGTGAATAAAAAGTATATTGCGAGAAAAAAGTATGTGGAGCGTATTAAGCCCTTTATTAATAAGGATATTATAAAAATTCTTACGGGACAACGCCGTGTGGGGAAAAGTTATTTGATGTATCAATTGATGGATTACATTGAAGGCACAGATAAAAATGCAAACATAATTTATATCAATACCGAATTGCACGAATTTGACCGCTTGAAAAATTATGAGCAATTGTACAATTATATCAAAGAAAAATCGGTACAGAATACCGTTAATTATGTGTTTGTTGACGAAATTCAGACCGTTAATGAATTTGAGAACGCCCTCAAAAGCCTTTTGGCCGAAGGAGGATACGACTTGTATTGCACCGGAAGTAATGCCGATTTGCTGTCGGGCGAATTGGCTACAAATCTCGCAGGCCGATATGTCGAATTTAATGTTTTTCCGCTTTCGTACAAGGAATTTCTTGAATTTCACAGCTTGCAAAACACTTCCGAAAGTATGGATAGGTATATGAAATACGGCGGACTGCCGTATCTCAGGAATATTCCTCTGCAAAATGATGTCGTTTTTGATTACTTGCACAATGTGTATCAATCCATCTTGTTTCGCGATGTGGTTGCACGCTACAATATCCGAAATATTGAATTTCTGGAACGACTGGTTCTCTTTTTGGCACGGCAGTGCGGTACGCTGTTTTCGGCACGCAATATTGTCCGATTTTTAAAATCGCAAAATATCAAAACTTCGGTTTCTACGGTTTTAGATTATATGCACTTTTTAAGTCGTTCGTTTTTTATTTCTAAAGTCAAGCGGACAGATATTCAAGGCAAAAAGACCTTTGAAGTGGGCGAGAAGTATTATTTTACCGATATTGGTTTGCGTAACGCCATAGCAGGATTCAGCCCGCTTGAAATAGGACAAATAATTGAAAATATTGTATTTAACCATCTGAAATTTAACAATTATAGGGTTAAAGTGGGGCAAACGGGCCACAAAGAAGTCGATTTTATTGGCCAAAAGAAAAATGAAAAAGTTTATATACAAGTAGCCTTGCGCATAACCGATGAAAATACACAAAAGCGGGAATTTGGAAATTTGCTTGAAATTGATGATAATTATCCCAAATTAGTGGTAACCCTTGATGACTATACAGGCACTACATACAAGGGAATTAAGCATATTCCTTTACGCATTTTTTTATCAACGTTTGAATGAGTTCAGTTTAAAAAGTTATAAAGTTGAAAGTTCATAAGGTTAAAGTACATAATATCAGTGCTTTATGTAAAATTACGTGATTTAATTAAAGCCCTGATATTAAGCTATTTACACTTTTAACTTTAAAAACTGAGTGTACTCCGAAAAGTCTTTTTTGACAGGATTGACAAGATTTACATGTTTTTGTTAAATCATAAAGTTCTTATTATTAGCACAATACTGTTTTTGTATTTACAAGATATTCCAAAAACGGTGTTTTCGGAGTGGACTCAAAACTGTATATTTTATAGACTACACGCCTGAATAAATTAATAAAACAAAATCAAAAAAATTATGCTCATAAACTTATCCAACCACCCATCAATAAAATGGGGCAAGAAACAACAACAAACCGCCGCAGAGCGATACGGAACAACCCAAGATAGGGCTTTTCCGCAAATAGACCCCACAGCAAGGGCTGAGGACATTCAACGGTTGGCCGAAAAATATTTGGCCGACTGTATACAGCAATTCAAATCGGAAGATATGGCGACGGCTCAACAATCAACAGCCCGTCAAGCCGTGCATGTTATGGGCGAACTCACCTTTGTGTATGCCTTTGTAAAAGCGGCTGCGGCCAAAAATATAAACTGTGTGGCCTCCACCACCAAGCGCACCGTGTTGGAAGAAAAAGACGGTCGAAAAACCACTCGGTTTGAGTTTATACGATTTAGGGCGTATGACCGCAGGCAATAAAAAAATAATTTTTGCAGAAACGAAAAAAACTGTTACATTTGGTTAAAATAAAACGAAGTTCTTTGACGTACTGAAAAACATAAAAAAAGGGGTTGACTTTTAAAAAAAAACGTTGTATCTTTGCACTCTCTTAAAAAGTGTTAAATTTCTGTTAAGAGATGTTAAGAGACGTTAATTTTTAAAGTTAACGAGCTGAAAATAAGGATTTTATAAATGTTGCTGTCAGAGACCATATTCCACTAAAACAAGGATTAAGACAATGATTAAAGGTCTTCAATTATTATTTTAACTTCTTGTCAGAGACCATATTCCACTAAAACAAGGATTAAGACGG
>JAYEIA010000092.1:0-2521 GCA_034659855.1 Bacteroidota bacterium | reverse complement strand
TGACAGATAAAAAGGGATTTCAGGTTTATGTTTTGACAGGTCAATATCTGTATGTCCGATTATAAACGGGAGACCTCTTGCCGTAAAGTCTCTTGTTTTCAGCGAGCCGCTGTATTGCAGCCCTTTCCGGTAAAGCCCTAATGTACTTGCCCCCAAATTCATTTTCGACAGCAATGAATCATAATCTTTTCCATGGAGCGTGCCGTGATATTTTACGAAAGGATTTTCTAACAGTGCACTGCCTTTGAAGTTACCGGCTATATGTATATTTATTTTTACTGTACCGGAATAATTTTCAGCCGCCTTTATAAGTCTGTCAATCCCGTGAAAAAACAAATCATGACTCGCCGGAAAGATAATATTCAGCACTTTGCCGTCAAAGGCTTTGAAACCGGTAAATTTTGTTTTATTGGTTGAAATGCCGTTTCCTGTATATAATCGCGGCAAATTACGGGAAGTATATTTTATTTTCGATTGTTCTCCGTAAGGATACATATCAATTATTCCTTTGGCATGCGACAATATTTTGGGTGCATATTTTTTTTCCAAAAAGGCTCTGAGAAATTTAAAGTATTTAAATAACAGAGAATTACTGTTTTCTCCTTCCAAACGCAATTCTTCAAATTCTTCGCCGTGATGTTCCGAAATCACTTTATTATTTTTGTAAAATCGGAGTCCTGAATAATCGGCCTTGGGATATCTCAGAATAATGTAATCGTATATTTTTGTATTTATATTTTTCAATACTGAATATCTCCAAAAGGTATGCTTTAACAAATAATCAAAATAAGGGAAGGCATTAAACTGTCGATATTTTATATAGTTTACCCCTTGCTTTTGTCCGGAAAAGTTAGGATTAAGTACAAAAATATCAAGGCGAGTTTCCTCCATTTCTTTTAGAGCCGCCGCTTGGTCTGTGGGCTTTTTATCTACCCCGGGCAGAGGCATATTTTGTATGTAAATATAGGCAATTTTCATGCGGTGTTGTTTCGTATAAATTCTATAAGGTTCTCAAATTCGACGTTGATTTTTTTAAAATAATCGGATTTTGCCTTTTTATAATTCAGGACATAACTTCTATGCGATATTTTATTCTCCGCAATTTCCGACAAAACTTGTTTAAGTTCGTTTTTAGAGTTAAATGGAATTACAGCCTGTCGAAATTCTTCGGGAAGAATATCTTTTTTTGCCGAAATTAACGGTTTTTCATATTCAATTGCCGCAGAAGCAATTCCGGTTTCTTTGGTTTGTCCGTATATTTCCTTAAAACCGTAGTCAGTATAAATTTCTGCATTCAGATTGCTGAGAATAAAATCACTTTGTTCCAACAGGCTTTCATACAAATCTTGGGCAATGTATTGCTTAAAGTATTTGATGTTAAATCCTTGGTTTGTTTTCAAATCTTCCAACTCGGAAATAATATATTCACCATATTTCCCTTTTGGTTTGCCGAGAAAAATAAACTCAATTTTTTTTCGGATTTCGAAGTCCGAGAAACTATTCAGCACACTGATAATGAGCTCATAATCTCTTCTTTTTTCGTCAATCATACCGGGAATTACAATGGATATAGGAAAGGAGCTTTTCTTGGATATTACATTTCGAGAGAAGTTTCCGAACGAAATAAAAAACACATGAGCACTCCGCTTTCTGTCAAGAATATACGCTTTGATATTTGGATTGACAACAATAAAATTATTGAAGACATTGAGCTTGATGAATAAAAAATGGTGAATTGTTTTTAAGAATCCGGCAAAGGAAGGAATTGAAAATTTAAACCATTGGCGGGCATTGTGAACGGTTAATATTTTTTTTGCTCCGATGAAAAGATAATAGGCTAAATATAAATCATAACTGTAAGGCTCATCAAAAATAATGAGATGTGTTGATTTTATTTTTTTACGCTGTTTGAACAAGTACAAAAATTTTCGCTTCGAGTTACAGATATTAATATTTACTGATGACGGAATTTTTACAGTATCCAAAATATTTTTTGTGGTGTATAGCTGTACGTTAATATCTGCCTTACAGAGCTTGCTGACAAGCTCGGAATAATACACCTGATGGTTGGGCGTAAAAGCTATGAGAGATATTTGTGACTGTTGTATCAAAGTGGCATTTCTTTTTTTAGGAACGGAAACAAAATAAGTTATAACAGTTATGCACTTCGACTATCGCTCAGCACAACGCTTGTTCTTTTGCCCTCTATTCACTTTAAAAAATTCTTAAATAACATTGCTATTCGCAAATTTTGTAAAGCAAATAGAGAACAAAATAACTTCGCCTAACTATCATAATTTATTTCGTATCCGTTCCTTAGTTTTGAAATATCGGTAAAATAGTAACTGAGGGATTGAAGTTTTTTATAATCAAAATCCCACCATTTAAGTTGTTGCAAATACTCAATGTCTTCCGGAGCAAACCGCATTTTAATTTTTTTTGCCGGAACACCACCCACAACCGTATAAGGATCTACATTTTTTGTTACCACGGCTCCCGCAGCAATTATTGCTCCGTTTCC
>JAYEIA010000091.1:0-2522 GCA_034659855.1 Bacteroidota bacterium | reverse complement strand
AGACGACGGGGAGAATTAAGTTATGAGTAGCCATAAACAAGTTTCAAAAAAAAGCGTGATTAAAATATTTACGGGGAAAAAAGTATTGACTCTAAATGAGGCGAGCAAAATTTTAAACCGCTCGGAATACTCAACAAAATATCACATTAAAAAGTGTGGAGCTATAACCAGTTTCAATAAAAATGCAAAATACTATTCACTGCCCAGCATAATTGATTTTGATGAAAACGGTTTCTGGGAATATGAGAATATCTGTTTCTCAAAATATGGAACTGTGCAGGCGAGCACAACAGCTCTGATAGAGAACTCTTCTTCCGGTCTGAGCGGAGATGAAATCGGAAGATTGTTGAAATGTCCTCCCTATCCTCTACTTGCCAGGCTGACGAAAATGAATACGTTGAGAAGAGAGAAAATACTTGGACGTTATATTTATTTTTCGATTGATGATGAAGTTTTTGAGCAGCAACATAAAAAATATCTGAATAAATGCGGGACGGACACTGAAAGTTTCAATCTGGTTTACATTCTCGCACTTGTTGAACGAATAAACAATCCGAATATTTCTATCCAGGAAATATCTGGAAGGTTACGTCGTAAAAATGTTTCCGCGACGAGCGATTTTATCAAAAAGATGTTTACTCAGAGCAAGATCATTGAAGAACAATCTGCTTTTTCTTCTGTCAGACTGCTAAGGGAGGCACTGGATAAAACACAAAAAGATCTATCCCCGCACATTTTGTTTAGTAAAGTACCTGTGGTTCCATTTGACGCAAGCAAGAGTGTTGATCAGTGTTGCGGTAAGGATCTAAAAAAGTACAAGACAAAAACAAAGACAGTTTTCACAATGCATATAGGTGAATTTTACTCATATGAAAAAATGGTAAAATGTGCTGTTTGCGATGCAAAATACCATTCAGCGGAACTCCTTGAATTGGTGCCGTCTGGCTCTTCTTACGGTTACGATGTTATGATTTTTATTGGAGAATCAATGTTTTCCAGACATCGACAGGCAGTTGAGATTCAAGCAGAACTCCGTGAACGAAATATTCCGGTAAGTGTAAGCGAAATTGAATATCTTGCCAAGAGATTCATCATCTATCTGACGATTGTCCATGAGCAGAATAACACTGGTATCGTCGAAATGATGAACGCCAATGGTGGTTATATCCTTCACATCGATGCACTCGGCGACAAAGGTGGTCAACGCCTTATCAGCGCAGTCGATAGTATTTCAGATTTTGTTCTCGGCAATGCGAAAATAAGATCGGAAGACAGCGATTATGTAGGAGCATTTCTGGAAAAAATAAAAAAACAATTCGGAGATCCGCTTGCGGTGGTGCAAGATATGGGAAAAGGAATTATGAAGGCTGTAAAAACGGTTTTTCCTGAAATAAAGATTTTAATCTGCCATTTCCATTTTTTACGGGATATCGGCAAAGATCTGCTTGAAGAGAGTTATGATATTATCAGAAAAAGACTTCGTCATTTCGGTTTTCTGACAAAATTACGGGCATTCTCAAAAGACCTGAAGTACCTGTTTGAAAAAAATGGAAACGAGATAGACATTTTTTTTGAAGCAAGAAACCAAAAACATAAAATCAATCTGAATAATAATACCGAAACAGCAATATTTCTTTACACACTTGTCGAATGGATACTTGATTGGAAAAACGAAAGCAATGGATACGGATTTCCCTTTGATCGTCCACATTTTGATTTGGCATTACGAGTTATGAGTGCTTTTAAAATACTTGATTCGATAAAAGACGAAGGGAAAAAGACCGAAATCTCTGTTGTAAAAATCAGTAGACGCTTAAAAGCACTTCTTAAAGAAATAAGCGAAGACAGCGAATTAAAAATCAACATGAATGAAATAGAAAATGAATTTAGGCTTTTTGATGGTTTAAGAAACGCCATGCGGATTGCTCCGAAAAACGGTGTTGATGGCCTGAATGACGATGGAGAGGATGCAAACATTAAAACCATCGAAGCGTCAGTTGACAAATTAATAGCAAAACTGAAGGAAAAGCCAGAGTTCAAGAAGAAAAAGAAAGGTGTGGCTTTTATGAAGCAAATTGATAAATACCGAAAGCAACTTTTTGCGGATCCAATTACCGTTAAAACATTTGAAGGCACGCAGGTAATTCAGCCACAAAGAACAAACAATATTATGGAGCGGATGTTCAGAGACTTTACGAGGGACAACAAGAGAAAAACTGGTTCAGATTCAGCTGGAAGAACCATTCAGGGGATGATTGACGATACTCTTTTGATTAGAAACCTGAAAAATGAGAATTACAAAAAAATTATTATAGGAGATAAAAAGAATTTGGCTGAGGTCTTCTCCAAAATTGATGTAAATACCGTCAGAGAAAAAATGAAAGAATATAATGTGTGTAACGAGAAAATACCTGAAAAAATTCAGAAGCTCTTGAAAGAAGAAAATTTAACTGATATACTATCAAATATCGGATCGGAATTTAGCTCAAACCAAAAAATCTAACTGAATTTTGTGACCATAG
>JAYEIA010000090.1:0-12562 GCA_034659855.1 Bacteroidota bacterium | reverse complement strand
GGCGTAAAATTTTTAAAGTCTTACTGTTGAATACTTTAAAATAATTTCTATCACAATATTTGGCGGTAAACCATTAATTTTTTCTATTATCGGCTTTGGGGCTTGCTCTGTGTTTTCTGTAACCGGCTTCGGGGCTTGCTGAAACCGGCTTCGGCTACGCTCAGCCTCCGAAAATGTTACCGTGGATTTATTTTAATTACTTTTTTCTATTCAGTATTTTTAGTAGGATATGGAACATTTCAGACTTCGTCTGTTTTAATATTTTAAATAGCTGTACTCCTTTAATATAAAGGCTGCTATATGATTTTGTGATATAATTGGACACAGGTATTATTTACAAAAGCTCAAACACCTGATAATGAAATAGATGGAGGTAGTTATGAATTTGGTTTAAAATTTGTTTTGTCAAGTATTCAGGCATTTGCAATTATACACAATGTCCATTTTTTTATATTAAAACAGACGAAGTCTGCATTTCTAAAAATAATAATTGTACTTCTGTGAAAAAACTTTTTTTTTGCTTTTTCTCAGCTTATTCTATCACAATATTTGGCAGTAAAATAAAAAAACTCCCGAAAACAGATGTTTTCGGGAGTTTTCAGTTTAATCGAATTAATTATTTCATAATATTTTTTGAAATTATTAAACGTTGTATTTGATTAGTTCCTTCATAAATTTGGCAAAGTTTTGCATCACGCATCATTTTCTCAACACCAAACTCTCTGGTGTATCCGTCGCCGCCCATCAATTGAACAGCATCCGTTGTAACTTCCATGGCAACATCAGATGCATAGTATTTCGCCATGGCTGAATAGGTACCCGGCTTCCTCAAACCTTGTTCGTAATACCATGCCGCTTTCCAAGTCATTAATCGAGCAAGCTCTATTTTTGTAGCCATTTCGGCAAGCTTAAAACCTACGCCTTGATTAGCCGTTACAGGTTTTCCGAACTGAACTCTGTTTTTTGTCCATTCCAACGCCTTTTCATATGCAGCTCTTGCAATACCTACACTCAGTGCGGCAACACCTGTTCGTGTTCTGTCAAAAGTTTTCATTGCAGTAATGAAACCATGTCCTTCTTGTCCGATAAGATTCTCGGCAGGAACTTCTACATCGTGAAATTTAATTTCATTCTGTACGGAACCTCTTTGTCCCATTTTGTCTAAGCGAGGAAGAATTTCAACTCCTTCCAAGTCTGTCGGGACAACGATGGTACTCAAACTTCTGGCGCCTCTTTCCGGATCGGCTTGTGCGAATACAGTCAAATAACTGGCAGCTTCTGCATTGGTAATGAATCGCTTATGACCATTAAGAATATACTTATCTCCTTTCTTGATCATGGTCGATTTTATTGCAGCAACATCCGAACCGGCATTAGGCTCTGTCAGACAGTAGCCGACAGCTCCTTTCTCTTCATTCAGGCGACCCATCCATTGTCCGATTTGCTCTTCGGTTGCTCCTAAGACCCATGGAGTCATTGCAAGCATGTTGGCATCTACGCTGATTCCAATTCCGGCACAAGCCGCTCCAAGTTCCTCCGAACCCAGTTGACTGTCAAAAATATTAAGCCCCTCACCTCCGAACTTTTTAGGAATTTGAGAATTGATAACTCCGGCATCATAAGCCTTTTTGACAACTTCCCAAGGAAATTCTCCTGATTTATCATACTTGTCTCTTACCGGAATAATGACGTTCTCGCCAAATTCACGATATTTTTTTACAATGGCTTCTTGTTCTTTTGATAACGAAAAATCTATCATAATCTAATAGTATTTAATTTGTAATTAATAATTGATATATATTATCCTATCCGGATATGCGATTTCAAAAATATAAAAAAAATACCTGATTTCCTCATATTTTTTGCATTATGCCCTTTCGTAAAGCGGAAAGTTTTTGTTGTTTTTCATCTTTTCTTTATCTATATTTGAAGTAAACATGGCCCGTTTAATTCATGAAAAATAATAATATAGTTTTAAATTACTTATTTTCAGATGAATATCTTGTTTTTACAGCAATTTATATTTTATTATTTTTCACTAAAGTGCATTTTTTTAGTCCCGTCTACTTCCTAACTAAACCTTTGAAATAGAATACTATATCGACAGGTTTAGTTACTCGTATACGAATCTAAAAAAAAGCATGAATTATCCGGGATAAAAATTTTACCGTAGTCATTTACAAAGAGACCCCGACAACTTAATGAAAACTGAGGCTGCCAAAGATTGGACACATAAAATTGAGGAATTCAGAGATTTTCTGGTATTAGAAAAATCACTTTCTGAAAACTCGGTATCTGCCTATCTCAATGACCTGTCCAAACTCGCCAATTACAACGAAAAAAAACCGCAGCAATTAAAACTCAAAGATTTAGAAAACTTTATTTACGACTTAAGTGAAGCCGGTTTGAGTAAACGCTCACAATCGCGCGTAATTTCGTCCCTGAAAAGTTTTTACAAATTTATTGCCCTTGAATTTGAAACGGATGATAACCCGGCCGCCCTATTGGAAAGCCCGAAATTATCAAAGAAACTTCCGGAGGTGCTATCTGTTGAAGAAATTGACCGGCTTGAAGAAGCCATTGACCTGAGCAAACCGGAGGGGCATCGAAATAAAGCCATTATTGAAACGCTTTACAGTTGCGGACTTAGAGTGAGCGAATTGACAAATTTGCGAATCAGCAATCTCTACTTTGAAGATAATTTCATTAGAGTATTAGGTAAAGGACTAAAGCAACGCTTAGTACCCATAGGAACCTCAGCCCAAAAACAAATAGAGTTTTACCGGGAATCGTACAGAAGCAAATTAGATCCGCCGGATGACTATAAAGACATTTTATTTCTCAACAGGAGAGCCAAGCAATTGACTCGGGTTATGATATTTACAATTGTTAAAAAGCTGGCTCAGGAAGCCGGTATATCAAAGAATATAAGCCCGCATACCTTTCGCCATTCATTTGCTACCCACCTAATAGAAGGCGGAGCAGATTTAAGGGCAGTACAAGAAATGCTCGGCCATGAATCTATTATGACCACGGAAATTTATACACATATCGACCGACATTTTCTGCAACAAACCGTAAATGAACATCACCCGCGCAGCAAACAAAATATCTGATAGTTTGTCGCCTCGATTTAGCCCAAGAAAAAACATTTTATTTCCGGAAAACTTTTACTGTCCTGACTCTCTTCTTATCTTGGAATTTTATAAATTAAATACCGACAGCTTCATTAGAAATATCCACTGATACTTGAATACTTTATACTTAATACTTTAAACGGCTAATAATTTAACTTTTACAAAGAGTGTATTTGTTGAATAGCAAGGTATTGTATCATTAAATAATTAAAATATTTAAAGTATAGGGATATTTTGAACAGACTCCCACTTTGCCAAAGTTAGAATATAGTACTGTTCAAAATATATAACTATTTGATATTTATTTTATACTTTCGCAAAAATTTGATTATTGCTATGCATATATTTATTAAAATACTAAAAAACAGAAACTTTATTTTGCTGATGGCTTTATTTCTGGGCCTTACATTTCATGACATTGCCGACGCTATGAAACCGGCACTAATACCGGTTTTGGCTGTGATTATGATTTTTTCGATAAGCGGCATCAGTTTTAAATCTTTTACAAATCTCAAGCAAGTGGCATCAATTAGTGCAACAGCCATATTCCTGAATTTTATTTTATACGGAATTATTATTTTAGTCTTGAGTCATATTATATTTGACGATCCACTTTTGAGAGCAGGCTTTGTGGTCATAGCTGCGACTCCTCCGGGAGTAGCCGTGATTCCGTTCTCTGTTTCATTCAAAGGAAATTTAAAATTTGCCCTCACCGGGATATTGGGAACTTACACCGCTGCAATATTTTTAAGCCCGTTAATCATTTCTTTATTCACCGGTAAAGATTCTTTGGATATAACAAAATTGCTGTTTACCATACTTTGGATAGTTGTTGTTCCGCTGATATTATCACGATTTTTAAGACACAAAAAAGTATACCCCTCAGTTGAAAAAATAAGAGGAAAAGTTATAGATATTGGTTTTGCAATCATAATATATGTCAGTGTCGGACTGAACAAAGAGGTTTTATTTAACAACCCGGAGATATTTATGTATTCCGCTTTGATTTTCTTTATCACAATGTTTGTTGCCGGCATATTATTCTCCTTTTTTACGGCAAATGTTCTCAGTAACGCATCTGCTGTAAGTTATAATTTAATGTATGCCATAAAAAGTTCCGGATTTGCTGCTGCCACTTCAATCGCTTTGTTTGAAGACAAAGCCGCAATACCTGCCGCCGTTCTCAGTATCTTTATGTTGCTGTATTTACTAATTGCTGATTTGTGGTTGCCGGCAAAATCTCGACTTCATAAGTATATATTTTGGAAAAAAGTTTCAGAATCCGAATAATTGGTGCAGCAAAGGTGCAAGCACATTCATACATCTTTCTGTTTCTGAAACAAGGCAACAAATCCTGCCGTCGATATATTAATTTATTATAGGTCGAAAAGTATCAAAATGTAAAGCTCCCTAAAAACACAGAAAAACTTCAGCAAAATCAGAATAAAAGACGATTTTGCCAAAGTTTTCCAAATTATTAATCAATATAATAGGCTCACAAATTGAACACAAATAATTAATTTTTATAATTATTAAAGAAAATCTCCATTCTGTCAAATGCCTTATTAATCGTATCATCAGGCACACAGAAAGATAAACGAATATGATTTTCGCCGTTCGTACCGAAAGCAACTCCGGGCGTTGTTGATATTTTAGCTTCCTCCAATAATTTTTTACTGAATTCAAATGAGTTTTCTGCCTTTTTGCCCAATACTTTTGGAAACATAAGATACGAGCCTTCCGGTTTAACATATTCAAGATGTTCATCCAGACTATCCAATCGCCGGCACATTAAATTTCGTGCACTTTCATATTCATTTTTAAAATTCACAATACAATCTTGACTCCCTTTAATGGCAGCAATGGCGGCATATTGAGAAACTACGGGTACACATATTGCATACGAAATATGCACTTTCTTTATTTCTTTTTGTAATTCTTCGCTTGCGTGTACATAGCCAATCCTCCAGCCTGTCATTGCGTAAGATTTTGTAAAAGTAAAAACCGATATTACTCGATCTTCCATTCCCTTTATTGAAGCTATGCTGAAATGCTTTTTATCATCATAAACAAAATACTCATAAGCTTCATCTATAATAATGTATAAATCATTTTCTTTTGCAATCTTTGCTATTTTTCTTAAACTTTCTTCCGACAAAACAGTACCCGTCGGATTATTCGGATTACAAAGCATTATAGCCTTTGTTTTCTCGGTTATTGAGTCTGCAATTGCTTTAAAATCAGGTTCATAATTTTCATCCTCTTTTAAAGGAACCAAAACCGGTACTCCTGAAGCTATTTTCACTTGCGTAATATGAGTAGAATATGTGGGAGTCAATAATATAACTTCATCACCGGGATTAATAACCGTTGAAACAGATGCCGCCAGCCCCTCAATAGCACCTACGGTAACTAAAACTTCCGACGATTTTGCATTTATATTATTCTCTCGGTTTAATTTTTCGGCAATCAGTTCTCTGAGTTCCGGCAATCCGTCAGCTGGGGAATATCCGGAAGTCAAACCTTTTTGTATAGCTTCAATTGCTCCTTGGTTTATGTGTTCCGGAGTTCCGGACGACGGTTTTGCCCATGAAAGAAAAGCAACATCATCGTATTGTTTCGACAATCTTGTCATTTCATGAATTGGCGATTTTTCTAAATTTTTTACTTTTTCTGAAATTTGCATAATTTGTTTTTATCAATTAAAAAATATAAATTTAATTACGGTTGCTGATAATTCATATTATGAGTTTAGTTTAAAAAGTTATAAAGTTAAAATACTAAAAATAAGAGTTTTAAGTTAATTGTAAAAACAATTTATAAAATCCTGATAATTAAGCACATAACTTGTTTTACTAAAATAAAACATATTTTTAGACCGGACTCATATTATTGAAATTTAATTATGCAACCGTTGATTATTTTGCCTTAAATAAGGCAATTTATCTACCCTTTCCAACCTTCTTGTTCCAATTTCATAAATCTCGCTTTTTCTTCTTCTGTCATCAATACAGTTTCATATTCAAATTTTAAATCCATATTTAATATGAGCTGTGAAACCTCAAAAATTAAATCATTTATAATTGGAATATTTGGAAAAGGTAAAGCAAAAATTACTTTAACTGTTTCGCCTTCAACAGCAATATCTTTTACAATTCCCAACTTTACAAGCGAAAAATTTATTGCAGGGTGCATTACACTTTCTATGCTTTTTAAAATTTCTGATTTTGTCTTCATTCGTATTATTTTTTTATAATAGTTAAATTTATTAATATAAGCAATACATTGTGTTTTAATAGCTTAACTGAATCATTCTCAATTTAGGCAACTTTATCATAAATTTTCAAATACTATATTAATTACTTGTAAGTAAGAATTATTCTATAGTATTAAAAACATGCAAATTTATAAATATTTCATGAGTTGAGCAAGTTAGAACTAAATGCGTGCAGATAAATTTTGTATTAAAAAATATATCATTACTTTTGTGGTCAGACCACTTACCAATAAAGATATGAAAAATAGACAAAAATTTGAAAAGCCCTCTCAATTCATTGAACGAGAGATTGTAAAATCAATAGTTTCTGAACAATGGAAAGCCGGACAGACCTTACCGCCCGAGCGAAAACTTGCTGATATTTTGGGTGTAACACGCCCCACCCTGCGAGAGGTTTTGAAAGGCTTGGCAGAAGCCGGTTGGTTAACGATAAGACACGGTAAACCCACGATAGTAAAAGATTATAAAATATCGGGAGGACTCGGTGTTCTGAAAACTTTAATAAAATATGATGCATTTTCCTCTGAAAAATTAATAACCGATTGGCTTGAATTTCGAATACTCATTTTTCCGCACTTAGCGTCGAAAGCTATTTCAGAAAATTCTGAGGTGATTTTAAAAAAGTTAAACGAGGCTCCCCAAATAAGTACTGCCGGATCTGAGTTTGCTGTTTTTGACTGGGAATTACAACTCCTGCTGATTCAGTACAGTCAAAACTCTATAGCCTTGATGTTGTACAATGATTTATCCGAAATTTATTTCAAAGAAGGCTCTGAATACTTCAAAAACAGTAAATTAAAGCAAAAGTCCATTGATTATTACGAAAAGTTGAAAAATGCGGTTGTAAACTCTAAGGAAACCGAAAATATCATCCGAACAAGTATGCAGGAAAGTTATGAAATCCGGAAAAATTTAAAATCCTACAATCAATGAAACGATTTATAGAAAATCACAACAGCAAAGAATACGACCTCATAATTGCGGGCGGAGGTATAACGGGTGCAAGTGTAGTCTATGAAGCGGCATCAAGAGGATTGTCTGTGGCTCTTTTGGAAAAGTCTGATTTTGCTTCTCAAACTTCCGGTGCCACTTCAAAAATGATTCACGGAGGCTTACGTTACTTATCAACCTACGAGTTCGGATTAGTAAGGGAATCACTGCGTGAACGAAGGATATTGTCAAATATAGCACCGAATTTGATACATCCTGCATCTTTCCTTTTTGCCGGCTACAAAGAGGATAAGATAGGACAAAACATGATGAAGCTCGGAATGTATCTATACGAATTATTTGCTTTTGACAAAAACCGATCGTGGGATAAGAGCAAACATCTACCATTTTTTAAATCTCTGAAACCCAAAGGGATTAAAGAACTATTCCCTGATGCTAAATCCGAAGGACTTACCGGAGGACAAATGTATTACGACTGTGCCAGTCACTCGCCGGAAAGACTTACGCTTGCTTTTCTAAAATCTGCTGCTCAGTATGGTGCCGATATTTCAAACTATGCCGAAGTAACCGGATTCATCTCGGAACAAAAGAAAAAGTACAAAAAAATTACAGGAGTGGAAGTTACCGACAAACTGAATAATAAAAGGCATTCGATTAAAGGTAAACTTGTTATTAATTGTTCCGGACCGTGGGCAGACATATTATTGGATAAAATAAATAACACAGATAAAAATCACAGCTTACGCCGTTCTGAAGGCATTCATTTTTTGATAAAGAAAAAAATATCAAAACATGTATTCTCAAGAGCCACGCCCGAGGGCAAACATTTTTTCTTAGTACCCTACAGAAATCACACATTGGTGGGTACTACCGACAAAGAATACATAGGTAAACCCGAAGATTACAAGGTGACGAAAAAAGCTATTCTGGAATTATTGGAAGATGTAAACAGCTCGTACGGAGAAACTGAAAAGATAAAATACGAAGACATCATTCACGCTTACGGAGGTTTGCGTCCGCTGGTAGAAGACCAAACGGAAGAAAGCTACAAATCGTCACGAAAATACGAAATTACCGGTGAAAAGAAAAACGGAATCATCGGATTGATAACCGTCGAAGGCGGAAAATTCACCACCAGCCGAATGCTTGCCGAAAAGGCAGTAAATAAAGTTTTTAGAATTTTAAATTTAAAAAAGAAACAATCTATTTCGTGTAAACAATATTTACACCATTGCGACATAAAAAATTATAACAATTATGTAAAAAACAAACAAGATGAACTGCCGAATTTCACGCCAAAGCAAACAGAATATATGATAAAAAGCTACGGCAATGAAATTGACGACATTGTTGCCCTGACAAAAGAAGACGAAAAGTTAGAAACGAGGCTGAATAAAGACGGCGAAATATTAGCCCAAGTAACTTTTGCTGTCAGAGAAGAAATGGCCGTGAAACTTTCTGATATTGTCATGCGAAGAACGACGGTGGGACAACTCGGAAATCCCGGACAAAAAACATTGAAGTTAATGGCTGATATTGCCGCAAAAGAATTAAATTGGAGCAAAGAAAGAACTAAAAAAGAATTGGAAGATATAAATCGAATTTTAGAAATACCAAAATAATACATTATTGATACTATCTAAAAAAAACAATCTATGACACAAAAAAATACACCCGATTGGATAAACAAAGCCCCAAAAAAGAACTCGTACCGTTCAATTTTCAAATACGGAGATCCGCTTGGATTTAAACATCCCAACGAAAAACTTGTAAAAGAACTAAAACATAAATTTAAGCTTAGTGAAAAAGACTTTAAAGAGAAAGAAAGCACAGGAAACGAAATTGTTGATTTAGAAATAAAGAGCAAACTAAGCATTAAGCAAATAGATAAATTTGCAGAAATTTGCGGAAAACAAAATGTATCGTCAAAAGAATATGACCGCCTGAAATTCTCCACGGGAAAAACTATTGAGGAGGCGATGAAACTCCGTAAGCAACAAATTGAACAAATATCAGACCTTGTGGTGCACCCGCGAAACGATAATGATATTTCGGAAATTGTAAAATACTGCCATATCCAAAAAATTCCGATTTATGTATTCGGCGGCGGCTCTTCCGTAAATTTCGGATATTTTCCCGAAAAGGGCGGCGTAACCATAGTATTATCAACGCATATGAACAAAATTATTTCGGTAAATGAACTTAACCAAACCGTAAAAGTTCAAGCCGGAATGTACGGGCCTGCATTTGAAGAAGCACTGAATAAGGCACCGGAACTATACCACACAAAACACAAATTTACCTGCGGTCATTTCCCTCAATCCTTTGAATATTCAACGGTCGGCGGTTGGTTTATAACTTTGAGTTCCGGACAGCAATC
The DNA here is from genome assembly GCA_034659855.1 of Bacteroidota bacterium. GTDB lineage: Bacteria > Bacteroidota > Bacteroidia > Bacteroidales > JAADGE01 > JAYEIA01. Next base: position 2,817 of record JAYEIA010000090.1, on the reverse strand, counting down.
GTCATATTACGGAGATGCCGGCGATTTGGTTCTCGGAGTAAAAATGATAAGCCCTGCCGGTGAAATTATAACAAAAGACTATCCGGCTACGGCTACCGGCCCCAAAATCCTTGACATGATTAAAGGCAGCGAAGGAATTTTCGGCATCATTACTGAATTGACATGGAAACTCTACCGATACCAACCGGAAAACCGCCGGCGATTCAGTTTTATTTTTCCGAGTTGGGAATCGGCGGTTGATGCAAGCCGAGAAATTTCTCAAGGAGAGTTTGGTATGCCCGCAGTATTTAGAATTTCAGACCCCGAAGAAACACATCACGGATTGAAACTCTACGGAATTGAAGACACTATTTTTGATAAACTCATGAAGCTCAAAGGATTCAAGCCCATGGAAAGATGCCTGTTTCTCGGAACAGCCGACGGCGACAAACGTTTTACAAAAACCATAAAATCAAGAGTCCGGAAAATTTGCAAAAAACACGGAGGTTTTAACCTGACAGCTTTTCCCGTAAAAAAATGGGAACCCGGACGATATAAAGACCCCTACTTACGCGAAGACTTAATGGACTACGGCATATTAATTGACACGCTGGAAACCGGAGTTAATTGGGACAACTTTCATCAGGTACATCAACAATGTCGTACTTTCGTGAAAAGCAGACCGAATACCATTTGTATGTCCCATGCCTCTCATTTTTATGCACAAGGAACCAATCTGTATTTTATTTTCATTATCAAAGAAGATGATATTGAGGCTTATCGCAATTTTCAAAAAGGGCTAATTGATACCATTCAAAAAAGTGGCGGCTCACTGTCGCATCATCACGGTGTGGGCAGAATGATTTCCAAGTGGATGCCGGAACATCTCGGAGAAAATCAAATTGAAATTCTTCGAAGTCTGAAAAAACATTTTGACCCGAATAATATTATGAATCCCGGAAATCAATTAATACCCGAAAAATAATAATAATATACCTTCCGGCATTTTCAAAACCGAAAGCGTATATTATTTAACAAACTATTATCCAATTCAGACTTCATCTGTTTTATTATCTATATAGTTATGCCTTAATGAATTATCACATCGTGTGATATAATTGTACGGATTTAAGCGTAACTTGCTGATTTACACTGATAATTTATTTAAATTTGTCCAAAAACAAATATCAAAACAGACGAAGTCTGCAATTTAACAAATAAAAAAAATGATACTTTCCATAGATTGCGGAACTCAAAGCGTAAGAGCCATATTATTTACACCGAAAGGAGATATTATTGATAAAGAACAAGTTTTTTATGAACCATACCACAGCACACAACCGGGAAGAGCCGAACAAGATGCCGAAGTCTATTGGAACGGATTGTGCCAAGCAGCCACCGAACTCAAAAACAGAAATCCTAACACATTTAAACAAATCAAAGGCGTAGGAATTACAAGCTTACGAGGAACAATGATTAATGCGGATAAAGAAGGAAATGCTCTGCGACCGGCCATCACTTGGCTCGACCAAAGAACTGCCGAAAACAAATATAAACCCGGTGCAGTAATGAAATCGGCTTTTAAAATTTTGAACGTTGATGCCGTACTAAAGAAGATGGAACGAAAAGGCTACAGCAACTGGATAAAACAAAATGAACCGGAGATTTGGGAAAATACCTACAAATATATACAAGTTTCTTCTTTTCTTAATTTCAGGCTAACCGGAAATTTTGATGATTCTGTGGCTTCGCAAATCGGACATATACCGTTTAACTATAAAAAACAACGATGGTCGGAACCCAATGATTATACAGATTTGAGCAGAAGATTATATCCTGTAGAAAAGGATAAATTGCCAAACTTGGTTGCTCCGGGAAAAAAAACAGGACAGCTAACCGAGCAAGCTTCAAAACTGACAGGAATACCTGTCGGAACACCCGTAATTGCTTGTGCTTCCGACAAAGGTTGCGAAACATTGGGAATGGGTGTAACCGATACAAGTATGGCGAGTTTGAGTTTCGGGACAACAGCTACCGTCCAAACAACCACAAACAAATACTTTGAACCCATAAAATTTTTCCCCGCCTACCCTTCTGCTTCTGCCGGACATTGGAATCCGGAGATTGAAATATACAGAGGGTTCTGGATGATCAATTGGTTTAAAAATGAATTTGCTCACAAAGAAGTTCAAAAAGCCAAAGAAAAAGGCGTAAGTGTTGAAGAGGTATTGAACGAACTCTTGCATAAAACATCTCCCGGTGCTCAAGGCTTGATTGTTCAGCCTTACTGGTCGCCCGGTTTAGGCGAGCGAAATGCCAAAGGAGCCATGATTGGTTTTGGAGACGTACATAAGAAAGAACACATTTACCGGGCAGTAATTGAAGGACTGTGCTACAGCTTATATGACGGTATGAAACAATTGGAGAAGCGAGGTCGAATACAATTCAAAAAAATTGCGGTATCGGGAGGAGCATCTCAGAGTGATGAAATTTGCCAAATTGCAGCAGATGTTTTTAATATGGAATTGGTAAGAGGCAAAACGCATGAAACATCGGGTCTCGGAGCTGCCATAATTACGGCTTACGGAATCGGAGAATACAAGTCCCCGGAGGAGGCTGCTGACCGGATGGTTACCCATGCCGACACGTTTAAACCAAATCCTGAAAATGCAAAATTATACAAAGCTCTTTTTGAGAAAGTTTACTATAAAATGTTCAAAAAGTTGGAACCGCTTTATAAAAGTATCCGAGAAATTACGTCTTATCCGGAATGTTAATTTTGACTATAGTTTAAAATGACGTTGTTTTTCCGGAGGTTGAGCATATTGTTTGCAAAAC